>NZ_RHQO01000002.1:0-179738 GCF_003935475.1 Pseudomonas sp. p99-361
ACAGGCATAATTGGCCCGAAACAAACGTAGGAGCGAGCGCAGCTCGCGATGCGCCGCGCGGGCGGCGCTCGATCTCAAGTTCACACGACCGGTATGGCTTAAAGCCCAGCCCGACGCACATGCTTGACCAACACTTTCTCCAGCAACTCCCACATCGCCGGGTCGGTGCTGAACGCCACGTTGAAGCGCATCCAGCCGGTGGCTTTGGCATCGACCATGAACAACTGCCCAGGCCCGAGCATGATGCCTTTCTCCAGCGCGTCGTCCAGCAATGCCGCGCTGTCCGGGAGCGCCGGATGGCGGGTCCAGATGTACATGCCTTCGTCGGATTCGATGAACAATTCGAAGCCCAATCGATGCAGATGCCGACCAACTTCCTGATGCGCCTCGGCCAGGCGCTGGCGCAGACGCTTGAGGTGCTTGCGCCAGCGGCCGTCGATGACCGCGGCATAGACCACACGCTCCATCACCTGCGATGTGGTCAGGCCCGAACGCATTTTCAGCTGCAGCAGCTTCTGCATCAGCTCGGGGTTGGCCAGCATGTAGCCGACGCGCACATTGGGCGAAATGCTCTTCGAGTAGCTGCCCACGTACACCACTTGCTGCAGGTGGTCGAGGCTGGCCAGGCAGGGCTGCGGCTCGGCGACCATGTCGGCGTACAGGTTGTTCTCGACCAGGCGGAAGCCGTGCTGGCTGGCCAGCTGCAACAGCCGGTGCAGCTGCGGCAGCGGGGTGCGCGAGCAGGTCGGGCTGTGCAAATGCGGCTGGGTGAAGAACGCCGTCGGGCGGTGATGGGCGAGCAACTGCTCCAACTGGTTCAGGTCGTAGCCCGCCGGGGTACGCGGGACGCCGACCAGCGTCGCCCCCTGGGTACGCAAGATGCTCATCAGGTTCGGGTAGCCCGGGTCGTCCACCAGTACCACGTCCCCCGGCCGGACCAGCGTGCGTGCAGCCAGGTCCAGCGCCTGGCTGGCGCCGTGGGTCAGCATCAGCTGCGCCGGGTTGGCGACGATCGACAATTCCTGCTGCAGGTTCTGCGCGGTCAGTGCACGCAACTCCGGCAGGCCCATGGGGTCGCCGTACCCCGACAGTTCCAGCGGGCTGCCGGCCACCTGGCGCAGGCCACGGCGCAGGCCCTCTTCGTACATCCAGTCGTTGGGCAGCCAGCCACATCCGGGTTTGTAGGGCAACTGACGGATCTCGAAGATCTGTTGCAGGTACCACTCTGAGTTGAACGTTGGTCGACTGGTGTCGGCCTCGGCGTTGTGCTGCTCCAGCAGCTCGGCTGCCGCGCGGTTGACGAAAAAACCTGCATTGCCCCGGCTCACCAGCAACCCCTGGGCCACCAGGCGATCGTATGCCTCGACCACGGTGAAGGTACTCACCGAGTAGCTCGCGGCAAAGGCGCGAATCGAGGGCACCTTGGCGCCAGGCTTGAGGGTCTGGTTATCGATCAGCTCGCGCAGCGCGTCGATGATCTGGTTCACCAACGGGGTCGAGGAGTCTGGATGTAGTTCGAGCATTCGGGGCCTTCAGGGTGCGTATCGCCAGGCAATTGCAGGGTGTACTGCATAGGCGACCTGTACAGTGCAGTGCGAGTTTGATGCCACTGTGCATGGCTCTCTGCGTCGGACATTTTTACATTAGGTGTCAGATATCGCCACCAATAGCATGTTCAGTTCGCGCCAGGCGCCAGCCCTGGGGCGCGTCAGCAGGCCGCCATGGAAGGCCTGCGTGTGTTCGCGCACACCATCCTGCCCGCATTAGCACTGATGTACAGGTGAAACCGCCAGCCATCGGGGTTTCACGGTTTTCCTTGGATAAAAAGAAGCACGGGGTACACAACTGATGGACGCAACATCCACTACCACCACCGCGAAAAGCGGGCACGAGAGCAAGCTCAGTGCCTCGCTGAAGTCGCGCCACCTGACGATGATGTCGATCGCCGGGGTTATTGGCGGCGCCTTGTTCGTCGGTTCCGGAAGCGTGATCCACAGCGCCGGCCCAGCCGCTGTCCTGGCCTATCTGGCAGGCGGCATCCTGGTGGTGCTGATCATGCGCATGCTGGGTGAAATGGCGACTTCCTCGCCTGATACCGGCTCGTTCTCCACTTACGCAGACCGCGCCATCGGCCGCTGGGCCGGCTTCACCATTGGCTGGCTGTACTGGTGGTACTGGGTCATTCTCATGGCCTGGGAAGCTTACGTAGCCGGCAAGATCCTGCATGGGTTCTTCCCGGATGTGAGCGTCAACGTGTTCGTGCTGGCCACGACCCTGTTGCTGATCACCGTCAACTTCTTCAACGTCAAGCACTACGGTGAGTTCGAGTTCTGGTTCGCCCTGATCAAGGTGATCGCGATCGTCTGCTTCCTGATCGTGTGTACCGCTGCGGTAACCAATGTCTGGCAATTCGGTGAAGTGCGTGGCATCAGCCACCTCACCGCCGAAGGGTTCATGCCCAACGGCATTACCACGGTCATCGGCGCCTTGCTGGGGGTGATGTTCGCCTTCCTCGGCGCAGAAATCGTCACCATTGCCGCTTCCGAAGCCAAAGACCCGGCCGCTCAGATCGTCAAGGCGACCAACTCGGTGGTGTGGCGGGTGTGCCTGTTCTACGTCGGTTCGATCTTCCTGATCGTCTGCCTGGTACCGTGGAACGACCCGCACCTGGGGGTTTCCGGCTATGGCGCCTACCGCCGTACCTTGGAGCTGCTGGGCGTGCCGTACGCCGAGCTGCTGATGAACTTCGTGGTACTGACCTCGGTCAGCAGTTGCCTGATCTCGGGCCACTACACGGCTTCGCGCATGCTGTTCTCGCTGGCCCAGCGGGGCGATGCACCGTCGTTCTTCAAGATCACCCGCGCCGGCACCGGTGTACCGGTGTACGCGATCATGGGTTCGTGCGCCGTGGCTGTGGTCTGCGCGTTGATCAACTTCAGCGAGACCCTGCGCCCCAAAGACGTGCTGGAAACCCTGATGAACACCACTGGCATGATTGCCCTGCTGGTGTACCTGGTGATCGCTTTCTCGCAGCTGCGCATGCGCCGCAAGCTGATCGCCGAGGGCAAGGAAGTGCGCCTGAAGATGTGGCTGTTCCCTTGGCTGACCTACCTGGTCATCGCCTTCATCGTGGCGGCACTGGTCACCATGGCCTTCATGCCTGACTACCAGATCCTGGTGATCTCCACCGGTGTGGCGGCGGCCATCGTGGTGGCCATGGGTGTGGTGCACCAGATCCGCTCTGGCAGCAAGCAGCACTAAGCGTCACTCGCGCTTGGAAACGGCCGGCTCCCGTGGGGACCCGGCCGTTTCGCGTTGTTGGGCCTGGGTTTTTTCGGCGGGCAAGTGAAAGCCCTGGTTCATCCACGGTGAGCCGAGCAGGGCGGCGGCCGCGATCAGGGCCAGGATGGCAATGGCGATATAGGTTTTCAGGTGGCTGCGCATACAGCAGATGACCCTGCACCCAGCCAGACAGTTCATTGCGTGTGCCGCAACGAACGCGCCGGCCGCCACATGGCGTATGCTCCACTTATCACCCGCCTGGAGGAGCTGCACATGGCCTGGTCCGCCACCCAGTATTCGCTGTTCGAAGACGAACGTACCCGCGCCGTGCGCGACCTGCTGGCCGCCGTGCCGTCACGCCCGGTACGCCACGCCACCGACCTGGGTTGCGGCCCTGGCAACTCCACCGAGGTACTGCTGCAACGTTACCCCGATGCCCAGGTAATGGCGCTGGACAGCGACCCGGACATGATTGCCAAGGCCCGGGAACGCAAACGCTTGTGCATCCCCCGGGTGCGCACAGTGGTTGACGACATCAGCGGCTGGTCGGCCCCGGAGCCGCAGGACCTGATCCTTGCCAATGCCTCGCTGCAGTGGGTGCCCGAGCATGCCAAGCTATACCCGCACCTGGTGCGCCAGTTGAGCGAAGGCGCCAGCCTGGCGGTGCAGACCCCGGACAACCTCGATGAACCGGCCCACCGGCAATTGCGCGAGATTGCCAGCCAGGGCCCGTGGGCCGCGAAGTTCGCCGACCTGCAACTGCCGCCCCGGCACGGGGCGGCCTTTTACTACGACCTGCTCAGCCCGCTGTGCGCGCGGGTCGATGTGTGGCGCACCACCTATCACCACCCGCTGGTGGGCGGCGCCGAGGCGGTGGTGGAGTGGTTCAAAGGTTCGGCTTTGCGCCCTTACCTGGCCAGGCTCGATGAGCGCGCGCAGGGTGATTTCCTGCGGATGTACCTGCAGGCCATGCAGCGCGACTATCCGCCGGCCACCGATGGCAAGGTGCTTTTGCCGTTCCCGAGGCTGTTCGTGATCGCTACCCGCTAGGGGCAGTTCAGTGCCAGGCGGCTGCCAGGGCGGCAGGCAAGCGGATCGAGGCTGATGAGATTTCTTGTCGAACCCATGCGCGAGGGCGTATAAACTGCACCCACTTTTGGCCGGTCGCTTCCTGAACCGGCCGCTGAAACAAAGAGAGTCGACATGGGCGCACAGTGGAAAGCCAAGCATAGAGAAACAGCTGCCAATGCCAAGGGCAAGATCATGGGCAAGCTGGCCAAGGAAATTCAGATTGCGGCCAAATCTGGCGCCGACCCGGACATGAACCCGCGCTTGCGTCTGGCCATCGTCCAGGCCAAGAAAGCCTCGATGACCCGTGAAACCCTGGAACGCGCCATCAAGAAAGGCGCTGGCCTGGACGGCGAGGCCGTGCAGTACCATGCCGTCAGCTACGAAGGGTTTGCCCCGCACCAGGTGCCGCTGATCGTCGAGTGCCTCACCGACAACGTCAACCGCACCGTTGCGCAGATCCGCGTGCTGTTCCGCAAGGGCCAGCTGGGCGCCAGCGGTTCGGTGACCTGGGACTTCAACCATGTCGGCCTGATCGAAGCCACCCCCGAAGGCGATGCCGACCCGGAAATGGCCGCGATCGAAGCCGGCGCCCAGGACTTCGAAGAAGGTGAAGAAGAGGGCTCGACCCTATTCATTACCGACACTACCGACCTGGACGCGGTGCAGAAGGCCCTGCCCGAGCATGGCTTCACCGTGACCTCGGCGAAAATCGGCTATACCCCGAAAAACCCGGTGAGCGCGGCCAGCCTGAGCGCCGAAGCGCTGGCTGAGGTTGAAGCGTTCCTCGAAGCGATCGACGAGAACGATGATGTGCAGAATGTTTACGTTGGTCTGACCGACTGATCTGTGCAATTGGGGCCGCTTTGCGGCCCATCGCGTCGCAAGGCCGCTTCTGTAGGCGCGGCCTTGTGTCGCGAAACGAGGGCGAAGCCCTCGCAGCGGTCCGGAGCCGAACCCGATGAACCCCACCTTCGCCTCCCTCAGCCTCGCCCACCTGCGCACCCTTGACCACCTGCTGCAGCTGAAGAACCTCAGCCACGCTGCCGAGCGCCTCGGCGTCAGCCAGCCGGCCCTCAGCCGTCAGCTGGCCCTGCTGCGCGAAGCGTTCGGCGACCCCTTGCTGGTCCGCCAAGGCCGCGGCTACGTGCTCAGCGAACACGCCGAAACCTTGGTCGAGCCCCTGCGGCAAGTGCTTGAAGAGCTGCAGGCCCTGCGTCAGCCCGCAGTCTTCGACCCGGCCCGCTGCGAACGGCGCTTCTGCCTGGCTGCCTCGGACTATGTGGCCGAACACATGCTGCCGTTGCTGGTGGCTGCGCTGGAACAGGAAGCGCCGGGGGTTTCCCTGGAATACCGCACCTGGCAGGCCGGCCAGTACGCCTTGCTGGCCAGCGGCGAGATCGACCTGGCGACCACGCTGTTCGACGAGTCGCCACCCAACCTGCACGGGCGCCTGCTGGGTGAGGACCGCGCGGTGTGCCTGATGCGCCGCGACCATCCGCTGACGGCGCAAGCCACCCTCAGCCAGGAGGACTACCTGGCGCACAAGCACGTGCGGATTTCCGGTGGCGGCGACAAGGACAGCTTCATCGACCGCCACCTGCGCGCCCAGGGCCTGCAGCGGCGGGTCAGCCTGGAGGTGCCGTTCTTCTGTGCCACGGTCAAGGTGGTTGCCGGCAGCCAGGCCGTGGCCACCGTCCCCGAGCACATCGCCCGGCAACTGAGCCGCTTGCATGGCCTGGCTTGGCGGCCGCTGGGCTTTATCGACCATAGCCAGCGCTACTGGGTGGTGTGGCACCAGCGTTTGCAGGCCTCGGCCGAGCACCGCTGGTTACGCAACCGGGTATTCGAGTTGTGGCGCCAGTCGCAGTTCGGCGTGCAGGGTGGGCATGCGCGTTTGCCATAGCAACTATGCGTGACATGGGGTTATTCGTCTGGGCATAGGCGCCTAGACTGGGGGCATTGTGTTGCCTGCGCTGGCCCTGTCCAAGCCAGCGTCCTGTTCTGTGGGCGCTGGCTTGCCTGCGATGGGGCCATAACAGGCTACGGATGACCCAAAGGAGAGCCCGCGTGACCCCCGAACAATTCCGCCAATACGGCCACCAGCTGATCGACCTGATCGCCGACTACCGCCAGACCGTGGGCGAGCGCCCGGTCATGGCCCAGGTCGAACCCGGTTACCTCAAGGCCGCCTTGCCAGGGAAAGCCCCCCAGCAAGGTGAACCCTTCGAGGCCATTCTCGACGACGTCAACGCACTGCTCATGCCTGGCCTGTCCCACTGGCAGCACCCTGACTTCTATGGCTACTTCCCCTCCAATGGCACCTTGTCCTCGGTACTGGGTGACTTCCTCAGTACTGGCCTGGGTGTGCTGGGCCTGTCATGGCAGTCCAGCCCGGCCCTGAGCGAACTGGAAGAAACCACCCTCGACTGGCTGCGCCAGTTGCTGGGTTTGTCCAGCCAATGGAGCGGGGTCATCCAGGACACCGCCTCGACCAGCACCCTGGTGGCGTTGATCAGCGCGCGCGAACGCGCCACCGATTACGCTTTGGTGCGGGGTGGCCTGCAGGCCGAAGCCAAGCCATTGATCGTGTATGTCAGTGCCCACGCCCACAGCTCGGTGGACAAGGCCGCGCTGCTGGCCGGCTTCGGGCGTGACAACATTCGCCTGATCCCCACCGACGAACACTACGCGCTGCGCCCGCAGGCCTTGCAGGCAGCCATCGAGCAGGACCTGGCTGCCGGCAACCAGCCCTGCGCTGTCGTGGCCACCACCGGCACCACCACCACCACAGCCGTGGACCCGCTGCGCCCGATCGGCGAAATTGCCCAGGCCCACGGCCTGTGGCTGCACGTCGACTCGGCCATGGCCGGTTCGGCGATGATCCTGCCGGAATGCCGCTGGATGTGGGACGGCATCGAGCTGGCCGACTCGGTGGTGGTCAATGCGCACAAGTGGCTGGGCGTGGCGTTTGATTGCTCGATCTATTACGTGCGCGACCCGCAGCACCTGATCCGGGTGATGAGCACCAACCCCAGCTACCTGCAGTCGGCAGTGGATGGCGAGGTGAAGAACCTGCGTGACTGGGGCATCCCGCTGGGGCGCCGGTTCCGTGCGTTGAAACTGTGGTTCATGTTGCGCAGCGAGGGCGTGGAAGCGTTGCAGGCGCGGCTGCGACGCGACCTGGACAATGCCCGCTGGCTGGCAGGGCAGGTCAGCGCTGCGCAAGGTTGGGAGCTGTTGGCGCCCGTGCAGTTGCAGACCTTGTGCATTCGTCATCGGCCGCAGGGGCTGGAGGGCGAGGCGTTGGACACGTACACCCAGGCTTGGGCGCAGCGGCTCAACGCCAGCGGTGATGCCTACGTGACCCCGGCGACGCTGGATGGCCGCTGGATGGTACGGGTGTCGATCGGCGCCTTGCCGACCGAGCGGGGCGATGTGGAGCGGCTGTGGGCGCGCTTGCAGGGCGTGGTTCAGGGCTGAAATGGCTGGGGCCGCTTTGCGGCCCCGTGCCTGTCAGTGGCTTACCGCCTGGACGCTGCCTTTGCGGCTGGCTTCATAGGCTTCCTTTTCCATCGGCTTGGCCTGCGGGTTACCCAGGTCTTCCATCGCCAGGCGATGGGTTTCCGGGGCAATGTAGGCCGCCAGGGCACACACGCAAGTGATGAAGAACGCCAGCCCACCGACCACCAGCGGGATGTTGTCCGAGCCGGGTGGCGCAACCAGGGCGAACAGCGCCGGCAACATGGCAGTCAGCATGGTGCCGATGTTCTGCGCAATGGCCATGGCCGAAACGCGGTAGCGGGTTTGGAACAACTCAGGGTAGAAGCTTGGGAATACCGCGTTGTAACCCTGGTAGACCATGCCCCACATGACGATCGAGGTGATGAATGCCAGTGGCACGTTCTGAATGCTGATCGCATACAGGTAGACGAACGCCAGTAGGCCCGATCCCAGGCAGCCGGCAATCATGGTCGGGCGGCGGCCGATCTTGTCCGACAGGTTGCCGACGAACGGAATCACCAGCACCGCGACGATGTTGCCGACCACGGGGATCCACAGGTAAACGCTCTTGTCGAAGCCGATGCCATAGGCCGGCTGCACCGCGTAGGCCGCACCGAAGATGGTGGCGACTACCGGAATCACGTTCATCAGGGCCATGAACATCACCAGCACCATGTGCTTCCAGCTGTGGCGGAACGCTTCGCTGATCGGCGACTTGGCCACTTTGTCCTGTTTCTCTTCCTTCACGAATGCCGGGGTTTCGTGCACTTCCTTGCGGATGATGAAACCGGCGATCAGCACGATGGCGCTCATCAGGAAGGGAATACGCCAGCCCCAGTCATTGAAGGCCTCGCTGGGCATGAAGTACGCCAGTGGCAGGAAGACCGCCGCTGCCATGACCTGGCCCGCCTGTACCCCCTGCAGGGTGAAGCTGGCGTAGTAGCCCCTTCGGCCGAAGGGCGCGTGCTCCATGATCATCGAACTGGCGCCGGAGATTTCCCCGGCCACGGCGAAGCCCTGGATCAGGCGCAGCACCACCAGCAAGGCCGGTGCCAGGAAGCCGATGTCGTGGTAGGTGGGCAGCAGGCCCACGGCCATGGTCGACAGGCCCATCAGGAACATGCACAGCAGCAACACGTTCTTGCGGCCACGGGTATCACCCCAGTGGCCCAGCACGAAGGCGCCCACCGGGCGGGCCAGGTAACCCACGCCATAGGTGGCCAGCGAAGCGATGATGGCCATTTTCGGGTCGGTATTGGGGAAGAAGATCTGCGGGAAAATCAGTGCAGCGGCCTGGGCATAGATGAAAAAGTCGTAGTACTCGAGTGCCGAGCCTATCCATCCACTGGCGGTCGCTTTTTTTGCTTGCGAGCTGGAGTGAGCCATCGTTGTCTCCGTTGTTATTGTTGTTTGCGCAGGTTCCGCCAGGGGTGTTTGCCAAGGCAGGAGGCAGCGGTCGGTGTGCCTGCGTCTGTGGATCATGTTGACCACGGGCCAGTTGACTGGCAATTCGCTAAAACGGGTTTTGTGCGATAATCGAACGCAAAACTAACCATTCCGTACAAAGAGATTGAAGCAGCGACTCTACCTGCGAATAATCGATCGTGCCATAAACTGTGACAGGTCTTTCTGCCTGTCTGGCACTGTATACCTTCCAAACAACAAGGAACTCCCGCCATGCAGCGTTCGATCGCTACCGTGTCCTTGAGCGGCACCCTGCCGGAAAAGCTCGAAGCCATCGCCGCCGCCGGTTTCGACGGCGTCGAGATCTTCGAAAATGACTTGCTCTACTATGCCGGCAGCCCCCGCCAGGTGCGGCAGATGTGCGCCGACCTGGGTATTGCCATTACCTTGTTCCAGCCGTTTCGTGATTTCGAAGGCTGCCGCCGCGACCGCCTGCAGAAAAACCTGGACCGCGCCGAGCGCAAGTTCGACCTGATGCAGGAGCTGGGTACTGACCTGGTGCTGGTGTGCAGCAACGTCCAGGCCGATGCCCTGGGCGATGAACAGGTGCTGGTCGACGACCTGCGCCTGCTTGCCGAACATGCTGGCAAGCGTGGCCTGCGTATCGGTTACGAAGCGCTGGCCTGGGGCCGCCACGTCAACACCTACCAGCAGGTCTGGAACCTGGTGCGCCAGGCTGACCACCCGGCCCTCGGGGTGATCCTCGACAGTTTCCATACCTTGTCGCTGAAGGGCGACCCGCGCGCGATCCGCGACATCCCTGGCGACAAGATTTTCTTCGTACAGATGGCTGACGCACCGATCCTGGCGATGGACGTGCTGGAGTGGAGCCGCCACTTCCGCTGCTTCCCGGGGCAAGGCGAAATGGACATGGCCGGCTTCCTCGCGCCGATCCTGGCCACCGGCTACCGTGGCCCGCTGTCGCTGGAAATCTTCAATGACGGCTTCCGTGCAGCGCCCACCCGGCAGAATGCCGCCGACGGCCTGCGCTCGTTGTTGTACCTGGAAGAGCAAACCCGGCTGCGCCTGGAACAGGAAAATACCCCGATCGAGCCTGGCGTACTGTTCACCCCGCCCGCGGCCAGTGGCTATGACGGCGTCGAGTTCCTGGAATTTGCGGTCGACGAGGCCGTCGGCGCGCGCCTGGGCAGTTGGCTGAAACGGCTGGGCTTTGCCGAAGCGGGCAAGCACCGCAGCAAGGAAGTGCAACTGCTGCGCCAGGGCGATATCAACATCGTGCTGAACGCAGAGCCTTACTCCTTTGGCCACAACTTCTTCGAAGCCCATGGCCCGTCATTGTGCGCCACCGCGCTGCGGGTCAAGGACCAGCAGGCTGCGCTCAAGCGTGCCACTGCCTACCGTGGCCAGCCGTTCCGCGGCCTGGTCGGCCCCAACGAGTGCGAGGTGCCGGCGGTACGCGCACCCGATGGCAGCTTGTTGTACCTGGTAGAGCAGGGCACCGCCGGACATACCCTGTATGACACCGACTTCAGCCTGGACCCGAGCGCAACCGCCACCGGCGGCCTACGCCGCATCGACCATATGGCCCTGGCGCTGCCAGCCGAGTCGCTGGACAGCTGGGTGTTGTTCTACAAGAGCCTGTTCGATTTCGCCGCCGACGACGAGGTGGTGCTGCCCGACCCGTACGGCCTGGTCAAGAGCCGCGCCCTGCGCAGCCAGTGCGGCACCTTGCGCCTGCCGCTGAACATTTCGGAAAACCGCAACACCGCCATTGCCCATGCGCTGTCCAGTTACCGCGGTTCCGGGGTGCACCATATTGCCTTTGATTGCGACGACATCTTCAGCGAAGTGGCGCGCGCCAAGCTGGCCGGGGTGCCGTTGCTGGAAATTCCGCTGAACTACTATGACGACCTGGCGGCCCGCTTCGATTTCGACGACGAGTTCCTCAGCGAGTTGGCTTACTACAACGTGCTTTATGACCGCGACGCCCAGGGTGGCGAGCTGTTCCATGTGTACACAGAGCCCTTCGAAGAGCGCTTTTTCTTCGAGATCATCCAGCGCAAAGGGGGTTATAGCGGCTACGGTGCGGCTAACGTCGCGGTGCGCCTGGCGGCCATGGCCAAAGCGCGGAGCGGCGCGGTGCGCAAGCCGGTGCTCTGACTACACGGTGGCCTGGAGCCTGGGGCGTCATGCGCCCCATGGCGACACCAGGCCGCGCCAGTTTCAACGGCGCTCGGCTACCAGGAGCAGCGACTGCGGCACCGCGCGTTGCGGGTGCTGCGGTTCCTGCAGGCCAACCAGGCGCAACCCGGCCATCTCCAGCGCGTTCAGCCAACTGCCAAGGGTGCGGAAATACCATGGCATCGCCTGCCAGTGCCCGGCGAACCCGGCAAACGATTCCTCACGCCAGCCGTCCTGATAGTCGCCCTCAGCGACGCTCCAGGGGTGCAGGGTCTGCATCACCAGTGCACCACCCGGCACCAGCAACTCACCCATCGCGGCCAGCAACGGGATGATGTCCTGGTGCAGCAAGGCGAAGTTGGCGCAGACCAGGTCATAGTCCTTGCCCACCTGCACCTGTGCAGCAGCCAGCTGCGCATAACTGGCCACGTGCACCTGCGCGGCGCCTTCAGCCCGCGCAGCCGCCACCAGCGCCGGATCACCATCGACACCCACCGCCTCGATACCCCGGGCATGCAGCGCGCGCAGCAACCAGCCTTCTCCGCAGCCAAGGTCGAGTACGCGGCTGGGCTGGCGGCCTAATATCGCCAGTAGGATGGCGGCGTCAGTCACCTCGCGGCGGCTCTCGATGGCGCCGCTGCGTACCGCGTCAATCCAGGCCTGGGCATTGTGCTGCCAGCTGACGAGCAAAGCGTCTTCAGGGTCGCGCCTGTTCATCTGTGTTCAGCCTGCCGCGGTGCGTTGCCGTTTGACCCGGTACATGTGGCCGTCAGCATGGCGCAGCAGCATGTCGGCATCGGCGCCGTCTTCGGGGAAGCGCGCGATGCCGATGCTGCAGGAAGGTGCCTGGAGCCCGGCCAACTCGGCATCCAGCGGCTCGGCCATGACGGCCAGGATATGCTGCACCTGTGCGGCCACGACCTCGGCTGACGGGCAATCGGGCAACAGCACGGTGAACTCGTCACCGCCCATCCGCGCCACCGTCGCGCTGCCCGCTACGCAGCTTTCCAGGCGCCGGGCCAGTGTGCACAGTACCCGGTCGCCCACGCTGTGGCCGTGGTTATCGTTGATCTGCTTGAAATCGTTGATATCGATAAACAGCAATGCCAATGGGCGGTCATGGCGCCGGGCGCTGGCCAGGGCGGCGTCCAGCCGTTGGTTGAACATGGCCCGGTTGGCCAGCCGGGTCAGCGGGTCGTGATGCGCCAGAAAGCGCAGCTCGGCTTCGGCCTGGTGCTGGGCGGTAATGTCACGCGCCACGCCGATGCGGGCCTGAGCCTCATCTGACCAGCAGGCTGCCCAGAGTATATGCACCACGCCACCGTCCTTGCGGATGTAACGGTTGTGGAAGTCGTAATGCGGTTGGCCATTCATGACCCGCAGGATCGAAGCGCGAGTGGTTGCCAGGTCTTCGGGGTGCATGTAGTCGGTAATTGCGGTACCGACCAGCTCGCATGCCCGGTAGCCCAGCAGCGCTTCGCAGGCATCGCTGACAAAGATGATCTGGTTGTCCCGGTCGACCACGAAGACCGTGTCGAGCATCAGGTGGATCAGCCTGGGGTACAACGCGTGCAGGTCTACGGGCATGGTTCACGGCGTCCTCGGCGGGATGCCCGATCATAGCTGAAACAGCGCCGGATGTGACCGGGGGGCAAGCCTCTGCAGGGTGGTTTGGCCGTGCCTGAGCGCCAGCCAGGCGTGGGCAGCCACCGCGGCCGTGCAGGCGCGGTATACTGCGCGCTTTTGCCCGTGCCGGAATTCGCCCATGCGCCAGGTGTTGTTAATCGTCGATGTCCAGTCCACCTTCAGCCCACCCGAGTGGCTGGTCGATGGGCTGCGTCGGTTGTCAGCCAATATTCCTACCGTAGCCTCGGTCGAACTGCACGACGAGCGGGTCACGCCGTTTGCACGCCAGCTTGGCTGGCACCCGGCGGCAGAGGACGAAAGCCTGGTGGAGGCTGACCAGGTGTTCGTCAAGCATGGTTACGGGCAAAGCGCCGAAGCGATCGCGTACATCCGGCAAATGGGCGTGGAGCGCGTGCTGGTGTGTGGCCTGCAGACCGAAACCTGTGTGCTGGCCGCCGGCTTTGCCCTGTTCGATGCTGGGCTGATGCCTACCCTGGTCACCGACATGACAGTCGGCTCCTCGCTGGACCGTTCCGGCAAGCTTGGCATCGAGCTATGGCAGCATCACTTCCGCCAGGTCACCACGTCGGCTGAAGTCCTGGCTGAACTGGCGGGCTAGGTCACGCGTTGCACCCCGTCATCGTCCCCGCGCGTTTTTCGGCCAGCCCGCCAGCGGCTGAGCAGCCAGCGCGTGCTGGTATTCCACGCGACACTGACGGCCACGCCCCCGGCGATGGCCAAGGCAACCTCGAACAGCAGGTAGGGGGCGATACGGTCCGCCACCGACTGGAACTGGAAGTGCGTCAGGTAGATGAACAGGGTGGCCGAAGCAATCACCGCACCCGCACGTGCCAGCCAGGCCGGTACGGGGACTGCGCGTAGCCAGATCAGCGCCAGCATCGCCGGCAAGGCAATATCGACGTAGTGGGTGACGGCCTGCCAGCCAATACCGGCCACCGCCATCAGGTCCAGTTCTGCAACCACCAGCACCGCTACCGCGCTGGCCAACGCTTTGCGTGCGGGGGTATCGGCATGGTGCACGGCCATGCCCAGCACCATCACCGCCAGGAAGTGTTGCGGCACCCGGTGCAGCAGGCCACTGGCGTCGAACACCCAGCGGTCGAGTAACACATCCACCGCTACCAGCGTACAGGCAGCCAGGATCAGCCAGCGGAACGGGGCGGCGTTGACGGCCTGGCGTACCCGCTTGCTCGACAGCACCAGGCCAATGATCACGATCATCTGCACCAGCACTTCGATATACCAGTAGTTGAACAGGCCAACCTCGCCGGTCGCAAACCAGTTGGACACCAACAGCAGCGATTGCCAGTGCACCCGGTCGAACACCAGTTGCAGTAGCGCGGTATACAGCACGGTCGGCACCACGATGGCGGCCAGGGACGGCAGCAGTGTGCGTGCATCCCCCCGGGTTTCAATGGCCTTGAGCTGGAAACGCGCCAGGCTGATGCCAGAGACCAGGAACAGTACCGACGTTTCGCCGACGATCGGCCAAGGGGTCATGCCGCTGAGGTGGCCGACCACGATCAGGATGATGGCGAGCATACGCACGAACACAGGCATCTCCATGACCCGCCAGCCGCCTTCATGCGGTGCGCTGAGCTCGGCCAGCCGGTTGACCGACAGGCTTTCCCAACGGTCTGGCAGGTGGCCGATCAACCGCTCGAGCACCCTCGAGGCCTGTACGAATGAAAGCGAGTCACCGCCCAGCTCGACAAAGCTCAAGCGTGGGTCCAGGCGCGGCACCCGCAGTATTCGTGCCCACTCGCTGCACAGCTTCTCGGCCAGCGCTGACGAGGGTTGGCTGGTCGGCGCTTGAACCGGGGCGGGCAGGGCGCGTTTGTCGACCTTGCCGTTCGGGGTGAGCGGTATGGCCTGCACGAAGATGAACAGTGCCGGCACCATGTAGTCCGGCAACTGGCGGGCGACAGCCAGGCGCAGGTCGTCGGCGCTGCCTGGCTGATGCAACACGCAGTAGGCAATCAGGCGGGGCAGTGGGTGGTCATGGTTGGCCAGTACTACGCACTGCCGGACGGCAGGCAGGCGGCTGATGGTGTTTTCTATCTCCGCCAGTTCCACGCGGTGCCCCCGCACTTTCACCTGGCCGTCAGCCCGGCCGAGGAAACAGGCACTGCCATCGGCCAGGTAAGTGCCCAGGTCGCCAGTGCGGTAGCAGCGGTCGCTGGCCAGCCCGGTGAACGGGTTGGTGATGAACCTGGCTTCGGTCAGCGCCGGGTCGCCCCAATAGCCAAGGGACAGATAGGGGCTGCGGATCAGGATTTCGCCGGTTTCACCTTCGCCCACCAGTTGCCCGGCCGCGTTCACGACCAGCAGTTGCGCATCGGCGATGCCTTTGCCCAAGGGCACCCGGGCCTGTTCCGCGGTCGGGTCGAGCGTGTGGTACGCCATGGCTTGCGGGGTTTCGGTGGTGCCATAGAAATTAACGTTGACGGCATTCGGCGCCACGGCACGCATTTGCTGGTACAGCGCCGGGCTGAGTGCATCGCCGCCCCAGAACAGGTAACGCAGTTGCCTGAACAGCTGGCCCTGCAGCTGCGCGCCGGTCTCGATCAGCTTGCCCAGCGGTGGGGTGAGGTGAATGACGCTGACGCGGTGCAACGCAATCCAGCTGGCCAGCTGTGCAGGGTCGGTAAGGCTGGCCTGGGCCGGGCAGGCAATGCTGGCGCCCAGCGACAGTGGCGTGAATACATCGCGGTAAACCGGGTCGTGGCCGAGGCCGGACAGTAGCGAGAACGTATCCGCCTGGGTCAGCCCGTGCTGGTGCACATGCCAGTCGATGAAGTGCACCAGCGGCGCGTGATGGGTAACGATCGCCTTGGGCTCGCCGGTGCTGCCCGAGGTGAAGGTGATGTAGGCCGGTTGCCCTGCGCTGACCGCGGGCAGTTGCGCCGTTGGCCGGTCAAACGCATGCAGTGCCTCGACCGGGTCCTGAGGCACAGTTACCACACAGGCGTCTGCGGCTTCGACGTGTGCCTGGCCACAGCGCAGGACTACCCGAGGTGCCAAGCTGCTGGCGAGCTGCTGCAGGCGGGCGGGAGGGTAGGCCGCATCGGCCACGCTGAACGCCCGCCCGGCGCGCAGGCAGCCAAGCATCGCGTAGACCAGCGCCGCGCCCCGCTCGGCAACAATCAGCACACGATCGTCGCTATTGACGGTTATTTCCAGCAGATACGCAGCGATACCTTGGCTGATCTGCGCCAGCTGGGCGTACGTGCAAAGCCTGTGCGCGGTGATGATTGCAGGGGCTTCGGGGCAGCGCTCTGCCTGTTGCAGGAAGGCTTGGTGAATAGGCTGCTCGGCGCGGTACTGCAGGCACAGCGTCGGGTTCGGGCGCAGGTCCGGCATGATGGGTTGGGGCTCCGCATGAACGTTTTGCCTGGCTGGTAGCACAACGCTAGTGCAGGCTGGCCCATGGCGCCAATGGGTGCGAACAACAGGCGATGTTCAGCGTTCGCGCATGAAGAACCCGGCAACGAACTTGCGGAAGGTTTCCGGGCTCTTGAAATCGGCGTAGCGCTTGAAGTTCTCCGCGTCCGGCTCGGGGCCCAGCGGTTGCTCCAGGAGCGATATCGACAATACCCGGTCCTGATCCGAGGTCATCACCAACTCGTCTGCCAGCGCGCCGCCGATCACCGGCCGGCGCATCTGCACTTTCACACCCTTGCTGGCCATCCAGTCGACCAGCGACACCAACGCCTTGAGCGGCTCGCGCTCCTCGTCGCGGTACACGGGGAACAGGTGGGCGCGTGACAGCACGGGTACGCTGGCCACATGGATCAGCTCGTAGTAGTGGCTGCCGGCACTGGTCGGCGAATACAGCATCAGTGCCAGCAGCGGTCCGCTGGTGCGGCTGCCGCCCCAGTACAAGTGATGCCCCTGGAAATCGAACCCGTCTTCGTTGCGGTTGTTGAACAGCTTGCGACCCTTGATCTGATCGACGCAGTCAAGCAACAGGCCGTGCCGGCGGTGGTTGCCGAACACCTTGGCTTCGCGCAACCGCGCCTTGAGCATCATCATGTGCTTCATGTCCAGGCGGGTTTCCAGGTAGTTGCTGGCCGGCACCCGCTCCAGCAGCGGGTAGCGGCTTGCCACGCTGCGCAGTTCGGCAAACTGCCCGGTCAGGTCCTTCTTCAGGTGCGTGGCATACAGGTTCAGGCCACTGGTCTCGATCCAGGTCAGCAACAGCGCCAGCAGGCGCTG
The DNA here is from genome assembly GCF_003935475.1 of Pseudomonas sp. p99-361. Lineage (NCBI taxonomy): Bacteria > Pseudomonadati > Pseudomonadota > Gammaproteobacteria > Pseudomonadales > Pseudomonadaceae > Pseudomonas > Pseudomonas sp. p99-361. Next base: position 17,326 of record NZ_RHQO01000002.1, read on the forward strand.
CTGTGCGCGTCGCTCGCTGCCTTCGCCACCCTCGCCAGGGCCGCCGGCACGGAAGTCGCCAATCAGGCGCAGGGGCGTGTCGGGTGGCAGCCAGGCGGCGGGTGGCGCGGGGTCGTTTTCGCGCTCGGCGGCTTCGCGCTCGTCTTTGCTGAAGGGGCAACCGGGCGCATGCTCGGCGGTCCCCGGGTTGTTCTTCAGGAAAAGCGTGCCGGTGTTGCCATTGAGCGTGACATTGAGCACCGGCAAGGCGTCGTTACGGCAATCGCAGGCCAGCCACTGGTTGGCATTGCGCACCTTCATCAGTAGCTGATTGGCCTGCAGCAGGCGCGGGCCGCCCAGGGTGCCGGTGGCAAAGCCGACCAGCAGCTCTTCTTCGGCGGGGGTCAGGCTGCGCACCTGGGTCGCGGTTTTGTCGATGATTCGCATGAAGCAGCTCCAAGCTACGAGCCTCAAGCTTCAAGCAAAGCGCTGCCGCTTTCAACTGGCCGCTCGGTTACCGCCGAACATGTTCCTGGGGCGGGCGCGGATTTCGTCGGCGCTCAGTCTTGGTTTGAGCTGCCATGTCGATGCTCCTGGGCAATGGGCACCGGTGCGGTGCCCTGTTGCCTGGAATCGGTCATGCAGGCGCAAAAGCGAGCGGTCAGAAGATGTAGTCCGTGGTCAGGAAGCTGGACTGGCGATTGCGAATGATGTCGCTGATCAGTTCCTTGTTGGCGTCCTGGAAGCGTGTGGCGACCAAGGTACGGATCGAGAATACCCGCAAGGCATCATCCACCGACAACGTGCCTTCGGCGCTGTTCTTGCGGCCGTTGAACGGGTAGGTGTCAGGGCCACGCTGGCATTGCGCGTTGATGTTGATGCGCCCGACCTGGTTGGCGAATATATCGACCAGGCTGCCGATGGTCTGCGGGTCGTTGCCGAACAGGCTCAGTTGTTGGCCGTAGTCAGAGTCCAGCACATAGTCGATCACCGTTTGCAGGTCGCGGTAGGGCACCACCGGTACCAGCGGGCCGAACTGTTCTTCGTGGTACACCCGCATGCTGTGGTTGACCGGGTACAACAGCGCCGGGAAGAAGAACGAGCCGCGGCTGTGGCCGCCGCCTTCGTTGAGTACCTGGGCGCCCTTGGCCCTGGCATCGGCGACCAGGCCATCGAGGTAGTCGACCTTGCCGGGTTCGGGCAGAGGTGTCAGGGCCACCCCAGGTTCCCACGGCATGCCGGGCTTGAGCGCGGCCAGCTTGCGCTGGAACTTGTCGAGGAAGGCCTCGACCACGTCCTCGTGCACAAACAGGATCTTCAGGGCCGTGCAGCGCTGGCCGTTGAACGACAGCGCACCGGTCACCGCTTCTTCGACCGCGTTGTCGAGGTCGACCTGCGGCAGCACGATGCCCGGGTTCTTGGCATCCAGGCCCAGGGCCGCGCGCAGGCGGTGCGGGCGTGGGTGCAGTTTTTTCAGGTCGCTGGCAGCCTTGTGCGTGCCGATGAAGGCGAACACGTCGACCTTGCCACTGGCCATCAGTGCGCTGACCGTTTCGCGGCCGCGCCCGTAGATGACGTTGATCACCCCAGGCGGGAAGCTGTCGCGGAACGCTTCGAGCAGCGGGCGGATCAGCAGCACGCCGAACTTGGCCGGTTTGAACACCACGGTGTTACCCATGATCAGCGCCGGGATCAGCGTGGTGAAGGTTTCGTTCAGCGGGTAGTTGTAGGGGCCCATGCACAGCGCCACGCCAAGCGGGGCCCGGCGGATCTGGCCCAGCGTGCCTTGTTCCAGTTCGAAGCGGCTGGAGCGGCGGTCGAGGTCTTTGAGGGCGTTGATGGTATCGACGATGTAGTCGCAGGTACGGTCGAATTCCTTTTCCGAGTCCTTGAGGTTCTTGCCGATCTCCCACATCAGCAACTTGACCACCGCCTGGCGCTGTTCGCGCATACGGGCGAGGAAGGTCTCCACGTGCTGGATACGCTCGGCCACCCGCATGTTCGGCCAGGCGCCACGGCCCTTGTCGTAGGCCTGCACGGCGGCATCGAGGGCGGTGAGGGCGGTATCGGCATCGAGCAAGGGTGCGCTGCCCAGTATGACCTGCTGTTCCTCGTCACCCTGCTTGAGCCACACGGGGCTGCGCACCGTGGCCAGGGGGCCTTCCCAGCGTCGCAGTTGCCCGTTGACCAGGTATTCGCGTTGTTCCAGTGGGCCCCCCAGGCGCCAGGTTTCCGGGATGCTATCAGCGGTGGGGAAGAGTGAATCGAGCAGACGGTCCATGGTTACTGCACCTCACGTTACAGGGCGGATTTCAAGCCAGGTGAATCGCTTCAGCACTGAGCATGCACCGGCGCCGGGAAAAACACCAGTGTGGTACACCCGTGAGCGCAGCGCCTGGTTGTTCGACCAGGCGCTGCGGATTGCTCAGAGCGCCAGGGTGAACAGTGCCTGGACCGGGCGCATCAGGCCTTGCTGGCGCAGCGCCGGATCGGCGTCGAGCACGGCCAGCCGTCGCCAGAACTCCACGCGTGCATGCTGCGGTTGAGACTGGAATGGCTCCATGTCCAGCAATGCTCTGAGGTCACGGCGGTACGGCAGCGGCAGGCGCTGCCACAGCGCCGCGTCGTCGGGGCCTGGTTCGTCGAAGAAATCCAGGTAGTCGCTTTCGCTGACCAGCAGATCGACCTGGTGCGCGGCGTTGTAGGCATCGATCTGAGCCCGCATGGGCGCGCCCAGCCACTCGCTTTCAAGGCGCAAGGCATTGGCGACAGGCCGGGTGACCGCGAAGTTTGCAGGCAGGTGCTGGAACTGGTTGGAAGCCAGGTCCAGCACGAACGGTTCGCTGATCTGGTCCAGGCCTTGCGGCAACTCGACGAGGCTGCAACCGGACAGGAACAAGGTTTTCAGTTGCGCGAGATTGCGCAGGTCCGGTGCGCTGATCAGCGGGTTGTCCGACAGGTCCAGTTGCACCAGCCGCGTGTAGCGGTCCAGTGTTCGCTGGGCGCTGGCATCCCAGGTAATGCGGTTGCTGTCCAGGTCCAGCCAGTGCAATTGCCACGGCTGGGGCAGGCGCGGTACACGGTCGAAGCGGCAATCCGACAGCATCAGGCGCCTGAGGTTGGGGAAGCCCCAGGGCAATGGCACTTTCGGGTGTGAAGGTTTCATCATCGGCGAAGTTCTGCAGGGCAGCCTGCAGCAGGCTATCGCGACGATGGCTGTAAAGATGACGCAGCCCCAGCCAATGCCAATCATGCTCGACCCGCAGTAGTTGGGTATCGAGCAAGGGCGTGTCGAGCCCATGTTCTGCCAGGCGGCCTCTTAGCAGTGGCTCGGCAAACTCACTGATCTGCTTGAGCCCTTTAAGCGCCTTTGCCAAGGCCGCTTGCGCATGCAGCAACTGGTTGTGGCTGGCGCAAACCGCCTCGCGCAGGTCGGGTGCGGCATTGTCGAACCAGTCCTGCAACTGCCACGGGGCATGTTGACTGGCCTGTAAAGCGCCCCATTGCCCGGGGTTGGCGCGGCGTGCCCAATGCGGCAGTTGTGCCGCGAGCAGGGCGTGGTGTGGATTGTTGCCTATCATGATGATGCCCCTCTTTATGCAAAGAAGGCATCAAACGCCAGTTATCGATAGCGAAGTGGTAACCGGTTATCGTGATGTCGGCACGCTTATAGCAATCTGTCGCAACTAAACGCAGTGGCGGCAGGAAATTTGACGCCAGAATAATTCAGACAAATACCAGCCAAGTGCCACTTGCCAAAGTGATTTCGCCCACCTTAAATTGTTACTGAATGTGAAGTTAATGTGCGGCCTAACCTTTTAATATCAATGCGTTAGGTATTTTTCCGCTGTTTATCTGTCTTGTTCCGATACACCCTGGCACTTCAAAGGACGTGGAAGAAGAAATGAAAGCGACCTTGACCGCAGCGGCGCGAAAATTCATATCGCCCTCCACCCGTTACGAAATCAGACAGTTGGGCAGCCAAGTGCGTGAGGTAATGGCGCGCGCCTGTTTGTGGCGCTGGGAAGTTGCCAGGTTTCGGCTGCAACAGGAAAGCCCTTACGAGATCCTTTACATCGGCCGCAAGCACCAACGGGAAATGGCCAAGCTGCTGATTGGCGGCAAGGGACAGGGCAGTGCGGCGATCGTGGAAAGCGCCAGTGCCAGCGCACCTGCCGACCATGTGGTGCTGATCAGCGAAATGCCCACTACCGGCGCGCTTTCGGTGCCGCACTATCTAAGCGCCGTGGTGCCACTGGGGCGCCCCCTGGAAGACATCACCGCGCGCTACGACAGTGAACTGCGGCGCAGTATTCGCAAGAACCGCCCGCTTTACCAGATGCGCCAGGCACTTGCCGATGACGAAATCGCCATGGCCGACCGTGAGCTGTTGCGGCCGTACGCGACTGCCAGGCAGGGCATCCATGCGGCGCAGTTTCCCACCGACGAAGTGTTCCGCATTGCCCAGAGTGTCGGGCGGCTCGACCTGATTACCTGCGGCGATGAGGTTATCGGCTGCCACCTCGGCTGCGAGGTGGTGCGTGATGGCAAGCGTTACTGGAGCACCTTGCGCTTCGGCTATTGCGAAGCGGTGTTTTCAGACGCCAGGAAGTTGCGCGAAGTGAACTCGATCACCACCTTCATGGCCCTGGAATGGGCGCTAGAACATGGCTTCGATTATTACGACATCGGCCTGTGCCTGGCGCGCCCGGACGACGGCTTGCTGAAGTGGAAGCGGCGGCGTGGGGGCGACATCGATTCGTTGGGCAACCATGCTTACCTGTTCGTGCGGCTGCCAAAGACCGGTACGGCGAAGTTTCTGTGGGACACGCCCATGTTTGCAATGGAAGGCGACAAACTGACCTTGCACCTGGGCCTGCCAGCAGGCCCCAGCGATGACGAAGTTGCCAGCCGCTACCATGAGATGGTGTTCGGCGGCCTGCACAAGATCTACCTCTACGGCGACAACGCCACTGGCGAAACCTTCGTGCAAGCCCTGCGCAACCGCTACGCCAACCAGCAGTCACCCCCCATCATGCAGCGCGTCATGTGCAGTTGAAGGGGCGCACGGATGCATTGAGTCATCATATTGCGCCATGCGCTGAACCTCGCCATCAAGGGGGACGCTTCATGAGAAGCGACATCTCGCAGTTCAATGCTTCGCCGGCCGCTGCGCAACGCAGCTGGACCCTCGCTGCCTACCGTTACATCGCCCGCAAACGGTTGGGCAGAACCCCGCCAATCGACGTCAAAAGCCTTGCCAGCAAAAGTTGGGACATCGCCCCGGGCGAGACCACGGTGTCGCCACCGGCCATTTACCTGCCGGGGCAGTTGGAGCGGGTCACCGGATGGGAAGGCAAGCGGTTCTACCCCTACGTGCACCCGGCGCGCACCATGGAGGGTGGCATCAGTGCGCTGCAAGGGCCGACCCGTGGCTACCTGATCAAGGATGTATGGCTGGTCGACGGGGCGTTGTACAAGGGTAAGGCCAGCCACTGGCTGTCGCAGAAGCCGAACACCTTTCCGCGCATTGCGGTGGACCATGAAATCGACCGCGCTGCCATTTACTGCACGCAGAATGGCAATTCATGGTTCGGCACCTGGCTGATGGAGGATTGCCCCACGTATGCGCTGGCCTGCAACGAGGGCGTGCCGGTGACCACGGCACCGTCGGCCAGGTACCCCTTGTTCACCCAGGCACCGGCCTACGAAGACTGGTTGGATATGCAGCCGCTGCGCCTGCGCAGTGCGTTTTTCCGGGAGCTGGTGCTGTTCGACGATCAGAGCAACAACCGCAGCCGGCATGCCCGCTACCGTGCCATGGGCGAAAAGCTGTTGGCGCATGTCGCCCATGCGCCGCACCCGGGGGTGTTCCTGCTGCGCGGCGGTGATGGTGACCTGCGCCTGCTGCGCAACGAGCTGGCGCTTGCCGAGCACCTGCGGGTTACACGGGGTTTTCGCATCGTCAACCCGCTCAAGTCGGATGTGCCGAGCATCATCGCCGCCTGTGCCGGGGCCAAGGTGGTGATTGGGGTGGAGGGTAGCCAACTGGTGCATGGCGTGAATGTGCTGCAGCCCGGTGGCTGCCTGCTGACGCTGCAGCCGCCGAACCGCTTCGTCAGCTACTACAAGTACCTGACCGACCGTGATCAGCAGCACTTCGGCTTCGTGGTCGGCCTGCCGGAGGGCGACGGGTTCAGGGTCGATATCGGTGAAGTGGAACGCACCCTGGACCTGTTCCCGCAATAACTGTGTAGTATCCAGGCACACGGCAACTGGGGATGGCAATGATCGAGGTATCACGGTTCTGGCGCGACCCTGCGCTACCCTTTGTCGAGGCCCGCAAGGTTGGTGACGGGCGCCAGGTTTGCTACGCCGCGCACTCCCACGAAAGTTTTTCCATCGGGGTGATCACCGGTGGGCGTAGCACTTACCTCAATGGCGATCAGCGCCATGAGGTTGCGGCGGGCACTACCGTCCTGATGAACCCTGGGGTCGTGCATACCTGCAACCCGATCGCAGGGGAGCCGTGGTCCTATCTGATGCTGTTCGTCGACTGGCCGTGGCTACAAGCGCTGGGGTTCACCTTGCCGGTGCAGACACTCAGCACCTCTGCCGTGCTGTACCAGCGGCTGTTGCAGGCTTTTGCCGAGCTGTTCGATGCCAGTGTGCCGGACCGCGAGGCGCGCCTGGCCGCGCTGTTCCGCGAATTGCCCGCCCTGCTGCAGGGCAGTGCGCAGGCCGCCGAAGTGCGTAACCCACGGCTGGAGGCCGCAGCCGCGTTCATCCGTGCCCATCGCTGCGATGCACTGCGGCTTGAGGATATCTGTGCTGCCTGTGGCCTTTCGCGTTCCTACCTGATCCGCGCGTTTGGCCGACACTTCGGGCTGACCCCCCACGGCTATCTGCTCGATCAGCGCGTGCAACTGGCGCGGGCGCAGCTGCGCCAAGGGCGGGCTATCGCCGAGGTGGCACAAGCAGCCGGTTTCGCCGACCAGGCGCACCTGCAGCGCGCCTTCAAGCAGCACCTGGCGGCAACACCGGGGCATTACCGCAATGCTGGCGCCCGCGCGTGCACGCCTGCCCAGGCAGCGTCTGCCGCCAAAGGCGGCGGCGGGCCGGCTTCAGATCACCAGGTAAAGCGCACTGCCGACCAGCAGCACGGCCAACGCTCGGTTGAGCAGGCGCATATGCCGCGCGTTGCCCAGGTACTGGCGGATAACGCTGCCGGCCCAGGCCCAGCACGCTACTGAAACGAAACAGATAGGCCCGTAGATCCAGGTGAACAGCCACAGCAGCTGCTGCTCGCCGCCCGTGTAGGCGCCAACCCCGGCCACCGCTGCCAACCAGGCCTTGGGGTTGAGCCACTGCATGGCGGCGCCGTGCCAGGCCGACGGTGCCTGCTCGGGGTGCGTGCTGCCCAGCTCGCCGCTGTCACTGGCCAGTTTCCATGCCATGTACAGCAGGAACGCCACACCGCCCCAGTGCAACAGCAGCCCCAGCACCGGCCAGCGCACCAGCAGTTGGTGCAGGCCCAGGCCGACCAGCACCAGCAACACACAGAAGCCCAGCGTGGCGCCGGTCACATGGCCCAGGCTGGCCCGCAGGCCATGGCGGGCACCGCTGCCGAGCGCGACGATGTTGACCGGGCCGGGGGAGATGGAGGCCGCCAGTGCGAAGGCGGCCATGGAGAGGGACAAGCTCATGAAGGAGATCCATTTTGTTGTGAGGCGGCTATGCTGGCCGGTCACGGGGTGGGGTGTATTGAACAAAAGTACCCGCACCAGGCGACCCGTCGAAATGCGCGCCCAGCGGCCGGCCTCATTCCGCCCGCCGGCCTGTTACAGGTTTTGTAATAGTTTTACGCTGTCGGACAATCCTGATGTCCTTGTAGCATCATTCTCCCTAATTGTTATCAAGGTCTATATGAGCACCTTCGCGGAGCCCCCCAGTTCGTGGCCGTTCTGGCCAAACCTTCCCCGTCCTCGTGACGCTGCCCTCGTGAGTACCCGCTAATGGAATGGCTAGCCGATCCTACGGCCTGGCTAGGCCTGTTGACGCTTATCGTCCTCGAGCTGGTGCTGGGTATCGACAACCTGGTGTTCATCGCCATCCTGGCGGACAAGCTGCCCCCGCATCAACGCGACCGTGCCCGGGTCATTGGTCTGAGCCTGGCGCTGATCATGCGTCTGGGCCTGCTGGCCAGCATTTCCTGGATGGTCACCCTCACGGCACCGCTGTTCGAGGTGTTCGGCAAGAGCTTCTCTGGCCGTGACCTGATCATGCTGTTCGGTGGTGTGTTCCTGTTGTTCAAGGCCACCATGGAGTTGCATGAACGCCTGGAAGGGCATGTGACCCAAGCCAGCGGCACCTTGCGTCATGCTGCGTTCTGGCCAATCGTCGCGCAAATCGTGGTGCTGGATGCGGTGTTCTCGCTGGACGCCGTGATCACTGCGGTGGGTATGGTCGAGCACCTGTCGGTGATGATGATCGCGGTGATTTTCTCGATCGGCATCATGATCGTTGCCAGCAAGCCGCTGACCCGCTTCGTCAACGCCCACCCCACGGTAATCATGCTGTGCCTGGGCTTCCTGATGATGATCGGTTTCAGCCTGACCGCCGAAGGCCTGGGCTTCCACATACCCAAAGGCTATCTGTACGCGGCCATTGGCTTCTCGATCCTGATCGAGCTGTTCAACCAGCTGGCGCGTGCCCGGCGCAAGCGCAGCCTGCAGCAGCACAAGCCGCTGCGTGAGCGCACTGCGCATGCCGTGCTGCGCCTGCTGGGCGGCCGCCGCGTCGAAGCTGACGAGGTGGGTGAGGAAATCGCCGACTTGGTCGAGGGTGGCGAAGAACAGGTGCTGTTCGACCGCCGTGAGCGGGTGATGATCAGCGGCGTGCTGAACCTGGCCGAGCGGCCGATTCGCACGGTGATGACCGCGCGTACCAAGGTCGACGTGATTGACCTGGCGCAGCCGCCCGAGGCCATTGCCCAGGCCCTGGCCAACTCGCCGTATTCGCGCCTGCCGCTGATACGCGGCGGCCGAATCGACGAGCCTTTGGGCTTCGTGCACAAGAAAGAGCTGCTCAAGGAGCTGCTGTCGGGTAACCAGCCCGACCTGGAAGGCATGGCCCGGGTACCGCTGAACCTGCTGGAAAGCTTCAGTATCCTCAACGCCCTGGAGCAGATGCGCGCCCAGTCCACGCACATTGCCTTCGTGGTCAACGAGTTCGGTGACTTCACCGGCCTGCTGACCATGACCGACATCCTGGAGTCGATTGCTGGCGAACTGCCGGATGCCAGCGAGGTTGACGGCCCTGGCATCGTGCAGGAAGGTGAGGGTTTCGTGGTCAGTGGTGCCTTGAACCTCAGCCAGGTGCAGGCGCGTACCGGCTTCAGCGCCCGGGCCACCGAGGACTATCAGACCCTCGCCGGGCTGGTGATGAGCCTGCTCGACCGCCTGCCAATGGTGGGTGATCAGCTGTGTTGCAATGGCTGGACGCTGACCGTGGAGGCGATCGAAGAACGGCGGGTAAGGCAGGTGCGCCTTACACCGAACGGCGACGCTGACGCAGCAGGTGCTTGAAGCCTTCGAGCACCAGCACCAGCACGGCGGCCCAGATCGGCAGGTATGTCAACCACTGGTCTGGGCCGATGGTTTCGCCCAGCAGCAACGCCACGCCCACCAGCAGCACGGGCTCGACGTAGCTGAGCAGGCCGAACAGGCTGAATGGCAACAAGCGGCTGGCCAGCACGTAGGCGATCAGGGCGCAGGCGCTGATCGCCCCCAGCAGCGGAATCAGCGCATACAGCCCTGGGTGCGCCTGCAGGTCAGCGCTGGAAAGCGGCCCCTGCATCACGAAATACAGCGCCCAGGGCAGCAGCAGGCACATGTCGCACCACAGGCCACCGAGGTGGTCGGTGCCGCAGCGCCGGCGCAGTACGAAGTAGACGGGGTAGCCGGTCACCACCACCAGGGTTTCCCAGGCGAAACTGCCATGCTGGTAGAGTTCGTGGCCCACACCCAGTGCGGCGCAGGCCACGGCTACTGCCTGCAGGCGTGACAGGCGCTCACCGTACACCAGCCGCCCGGTCAGGACCATGGCCAGTGGCAGCAGGAAGTAGCCCATCGACACTTCCAGGCTGCGCCCGTGCAGGGGCGCCCACAGGAACAGCCACAATTGCACCCCCATCAGCCACGAAGTGCCGAGCATGCCGAGCAGTAGCACCGGCGTGCGGCGCACGCGCCCCAGCAATTGGCCGACGCGTTTCCAGTCTTTTGAAACCAGCATGAACAAGGTCAGGCAGGGCAGGGTCAGCAGCGTGCGCCAGCCGAATATCTCTTCGCCATCGAGTGGCCTGAGCAACGAGGTATAGAAGTACATCACGGCGAACATGCAGGACGCCACGACGGATGAAACAATGCCTTTTGACACGAATGCCTCGAATACAGGAGTGGAGCGGTTAGGTCAGCCGCCAATGATCTCAGGGGGCGCGGCTTGCGGCAACCGCGAGGCGCCGGGGCGGGTGGCCAGCGCTTCGAGAAACTGCTGTGCAGGCATGGGCCTGGCGAACAGGTAGCCTTGCTGATAGTCCACGCCATGGCTAGCCAGGTAATCGCGCTGCGTTTCGGTTTCCACGCCTTCGGCGACAATGCCCAGGCCCAGTTTGGCTGACAATTCGATGATGGTTTCCAGGATATGCACCGACAGCGCATCGGCACCGATCATGGCCACGAAGCGCTGGTCGATCTTCAGGTAATCGACCTTGAACTGAAGCAGGTAGTTGAGGCTGGACTGGCCGGTACCAAAGTCGTCCAGTGCGATCTTCACCCCCATGACATCGAGCTTTTCGAACAGCTCGAGCGCCACGGGCGTGGGTTCGATGAGCTTGCGCTCGGTCAGCTCCAGGGTCAGCACCACCCGGCCTGGGGGAAAGTGCTGCAGGAACGTGCGGCAGTCCTCCAGCAAAGTCAGGTCGCGGCAGTGGTCGGCCGTGATGTTGATGCCGACGTGGAAGCCGTCCTCCAGCAGCGTTGCATAGGGCGCCAGGGCTTGCGCAGTGTGCATCATCAGTGCCCGGGTCATGGCCACGATCTGCCCGCTGTGCTCTGCGTAGGGGATGAACAGGTCTGGGCGTACCAGCCCCTCTTGAGGGTGGTTCCAGCGCATCAACACTTCGACGCCGGCCCAGCGGTAATCACCCTTGCGCACCACCGGCTGGAAGTACGGCAGGAATTCGTCGGCCTCCAGCGCCCGCCTCAGCTCGGCGCGGGGTGAGTTGGCGCGGCGCACCTGCCAGTGGCATACCAGGCCGGCGATCACGCCCAGCACCAGCAGCATGCCGAGCAGGGCAGGGTAATGGCTGCGCCACAGGCGGCTTTGCTCGGCGGCGCTGTACCCGCCCTGTACGCTCAGCGGATAACGCGTGGAGGCCAGCAGCACATTGGCGTGATCAGCGACCGGCGGCTGGCCATGGTGCACGATGCCGTCCTTGCCCATCCAGGCGTCGCCGACGCGGATATACAGTGCTTCGTCGGCGCCTATCAGGCGCAGCGCCGTCAGCAGGTGATCGCCGTCGACCGTGCTGATCGCACCGTGGTCCCCTTGGCTGGCCCTGTACACCAGCAGTGGGTGGCCGGGGGTGACCGAGTTGCCATCCATCAGCCACAGTTCGCCATCGACATAGTCGGCGGGGTTGACTGGCTCATCGAATGCGCCGAACAGCGACGTGCAATAAATGCTGTTGTGCCTGAACAGGTTGGTGGAGCGCACGAAGGCGTTGCGCGTGACCTGGGTGCGCAACAGCAACTGGGCTTGCTCGCAGGGGACATCGGTGTGCGCCAGCAAGCTGTCGGCGGCGCTCGACAGGTTGTCGAGGATATGTTCGATATGGCCGAGCACCTGCTGCGTGGTGGTGTGGCTGCTCGCCTTCATTTCCCGTTCGATCTGCCAGTGCATGATCGCCAGGCCGCTCACTACCGGCACCATACCGACCACCAGCGGCAACAGGGTGCGCCAACTGAAGACGCTGCGGTGTTTGGCTGTAAGGGGCATGCTGGGTGGCTACGTTGAAAGGCTACGCTGAAGGTTAACAGAGCATAGCCGTTAGTCGGGCAGGGGCCTTAACAAAAACGCGACAAAGGTATTTACGCAATGTAGAATCGGTTTACGAATAAAACAATAAGGTCCTTCAGTGCCGAAGGATCAAGCCCGCCGAGAATGGGTCCGTATGACATACCATGGGTTCAAGCTGATCATTGGTGATTTCCTCGCCCGCAGCGTGCGAGGTATCCCGTGCGCCCCGCCATTTCTGTTCCGCATCCCACGCAATGATTAATTTTTAGCTGCAGATGAGGACACGAACATGGCTGATATCTTCGAAAATCCAATGGGCCTGATGGGCTTCGAGTTCATCGAACTGGCGGCCCCGGCCCCTGGCGTACTGGAGCCGGTATTCCAGATGCTGGGCTTCACCAAGGTCGCGACCCACCGTTCCAAGAATGTGCACCTGTATCGGCAGGGTGGCATCAACCTGATTCTGAACAACGAACCCAGAAGCATCGCGTCGTATTTTGCCGCGGAGCATGGCCCATCGGTATGTGGCATGGCCTTCCGTGTGCGCAATGCCCATGAGGCCTATGCCCGTGCGCTGGAGCTGGGCGCGCAGCCGGTAGAAATCGAAACCGGCCCGATGGAACTGCGCCTGCCGGCGATCAAGGGCATTGGCGGTGCGCCGCTGTACCTGATCGACCGTTTCGAGGAAGGCAGCTCGATCTACGACATCGACTTCAACTTCATCGAGGGTGTCGACCGCCACCCGGTCGGTGCCGGCCTCAAGGTCATCGACCACCTCACCCACAACGTTTACCGTGGGCGCATGGCCTACTGGGCGGGCTTCTACGAGAAGCTGTTCAACTTCCGTGAAATCCGCTACTTCGACATCAAGGGTGAGTACACCGGCCTGACCTCCAAGGCGATGACCGCCCCGGATGGCATGATCCGCATTCCGCTCAACGAAGAGTCATCCAAGGGCGCCGGGCAGATCGAGGAGTTCCTGATGCAGTTCAACGGTGAGGGCATCCAGCACGTTGCCTTCCTGACCGATGACCTGCTCAAGACCTGGGACGCGCTGAAGGGGTTCGGCATGCGCTTCATGACGGCGCCGCCGCAAACCTATTACGAAATGCTCGAAGAGCGCCTGCCCGGCCATGGCGAGCCGGTCGATCAGTTGCAGGCGCGGGGTATCCTGCTCGATGGTGCCTCGCAGCCGGAAGACAAGCGCCTGCTGCTGCAGATCTTCTCGGAAACCCTGCTCGGGCCGGTGTTCTTCGAGTTCATCCAGCGTAAAGGCGACGACGGGTTTGGTGAAGGCAACTTCAAGGCCCTGTTCGAATCCATCGAGCGTGACCAGGTGCGTCGCGGCGTGCTGAGCACCGACTGACACGCTGGTAGTGGCGCCGCCGTCATGTCCCTTCGGCGGCGCGGCTACGCCTGTTCGCGCGCCCTTTCATCAGCGCCAGGAAAACCACCGAGGCGGTCAGAACCCCCACCAGTAGCAAGGAGGGCAGGGTCTGGCGCATCGACTGGCGAATCTCCCGCGCGGTGAAACCTTCGGCATAGCCGCCTACGACCCGGTAGCCGTATTTCTGTGAAAGCATGCTGGTCGAAAACTCGTCCTGCGAGGGGCGGGCGCCGGCGCGGCTGTCACCGCCACTCCACAGGTAGCGGTCGTCGAATTCCAGCAGCAGCGTCAACCCGTCCTGGAAAGCGTCCAGCTCGCTGCGAAGCTGCGAGGCATACGCCGTGACAATGACACCCTGGTTATTGTCGGCCGTATACAGGTTCACCAGCAGCTTGCGGCGGGTATCGGCGAGCCCATAGGAAATCTCGACCTGGCGGCCAGACGTGGCAAATGCGGTCAAATCCTCCAGCGGGTCCGGCGTGGTACTGCAATAGGCCTGCTCGTCCTCTACCAGCGTGAGGGACCTGAGCATGGACAGGCTGGTGACATGATCCTGCAAGGTGTTCAGGGCGCTGGCACAAGGCTGCCCGGCCAGCGGCAGTGAACGCAACGCGGTTTCCTGCATGCGGTTGAATGCCTGATCGACACTGTAAACCGCTTCCTTCACGGAAACAGCCGCATTCTCCGCAAGTTTCGTTTGCAGTTGCAGGATCATCACCAGCAACCCGGATACCACGGGTACCAGCCCCACCACGATGAGCAACAGCAACTCCAGCATGCTACGCCCGGCGTTGACGATGTACGACATAGACCTATTGCGCTCCGCTGCAACGCTGTTCCAGTTGAACAGCCGAGCCCAAAGCCTAGGTCTTCGATGGTCGTTCGGCTGTAGGCCGAAGAAAGCGCGCGTGACAGTAATTGCGCAAACCTGCGTAAGCCCTATCGGCCTGCCGGCCGGGCCAGTACCTTGAACTCCGCCATGGTGGGCCGAACGTGCTGTGCTAACTTCAATAGCATTACCCGCAGCCCCCTTGGCCATGCTGGAGCCATGACATTGGTCGCCAAAAAATCATCACTTGGCCTTGAGCCACAGATCCGCCTTCACCCGCCTGTTGCCGCAGCCCGCAGGCCGGTTGACGACCGGATCGTGCAGCTGGACTGGAGCCGCACCTCGCTAGGGCCGCTGCCGCGCTGGCCGGCTTCGTTGCGCATCGCGGTGGATATGATGCACCTGTCGCCGTTCCCCTGTGCCGTGGTCTGGGGGCCAGACCTGACGGTGGTGCACAATGATGCCTACCATGCATTGCGCGGCGGCGCTGTGGATGGGCTCGGCCAGGCGTTCGATACACTGTGGCGCGAAATCTGGCCGACAGTGGGGCCGTGGGTTTTCAAGGCCCTGGAAGGGCAGTCGAGCTTTGTCGAGGACCCTCCCTTGCGCATCGGCAGTGACCCGTGCGGCGAGCCACTGTGGTGCGCATTCGGTTACGCGCCCCTGCACGATGAGCAAGGCAATGTCGCGGGCTTTCTGCACACGGTGATCGAGACCACTGCCAGCGTCGAGGCACACCGGCATTGGCGCGAGCAGGCGCAAGGCTTCGAGCAGCAGATCGAGCTGCATGTGCTGGAGCGCGAGCAGATCTGGCAGATGTCACGCGATGCGATGATGAGGGTTACCCCGGAGCTGAAGGTGCATGCCGCCAACCCCGCCTGGCACCGGGTTCTGGGTTGGGACGAACAGCAGATCCAGGGGGTGTCGGTACTGGAACTGGTGCACCCGGCAGATCGGACCGAGGTGCAGGTGGTGGTGTCGGCGTTACTGCAAGCCAGCAGCGCAGACCCGATCGAGACCCGCTTGCGGCACCGCGATGGGCATTACCATACCTTCCGCTGGAGCGCGCGCTTCGATGGGCGCTTGCTCACCGTAGTCGGCCAGGATATCAGCGAGGACCGCGAAGAGGCGGCGCGCCAGTCCGAAGCGCTGATGCGCAACACTGAACGGATGGAAGTCGTGGGGCAACTGGCCGGGGGCATGGGCCATGAGTTGAATAACCTGCTTTCTGGTATCGGCGGTAGCCTTGAGCTGCTCCAGCGCCGTCTCCAGGAGGGGCGCCCGGAGCGGATCGGTGCTTATGTGGATGTTGCCCGCGATTCGGTGATGCGGGCCATGGAGCTGACCCACCGTTTGCTGGCCTTTTCCCGCCACCAACCCTTGGCGCCAAAGCCGCTGGATTTCAACCGGCAGTTGCGCCTGTGCGAGCCGTTGTTGCGCAGGACCTTGGGTCCGGAGTTGTGCTTGCACTGGCAACTGGACGTCGCCCCGTGGGTGGTCAACCTGGATGTCACCCAGCTCGAAAATGCATTGATCAACCTGTGTACCAACGCCCGCGAGGCGTGCCTGGAGCGGGGCAATGTCACGATCCGCAGCGTCAACGAACGCTTGATCGCGGCGTTCCCGGACGAGAACGGGCTGCCGCCGGGTGACTATGTGGCCTTGCATGTGGAGGACGATGGCCACGGCATGGCGGCTGCGGAAATCGCCAAGGCGTTCGAGCCTTTTTTCACCACCAAGCCCATCGGCCGTGGCTCCGGCCTGGGGTTGTCGATGGTCTACGGTTTTGTCGGCCAGTCGGGGGGCTATGCGTGGATCGAGTCTGCGCCGAACCAGGGGACCAAGGTGTCGATGTTGTTCCCCAGAACGTTCGAGCCGCTTCCTGATGAGTGCAAACCGGTGCAAAGGACGCAACGCATGGCCCAGGGTGAGCGGCTGCTGCTGGTGGATGACGAACTCAATCTGCGCGCGGTGATGCGTGAATACCTGGTTGAGCGCGGTTTCCAGGTGGTTGACGCAAGCGACGCCAATACCGCATTGGAGCGGTTTCGCCATGACGGTCCGTTCGACCTGGTGATCACCGATATCGGTTTGCCGGGCGGCTTCAGCGGGCGCCAGGTGGCCAAGGCCATGCGCATGCAACTGCCGCAGCAGAACATCCTGTTCATCACGGGCTATGCGGGGCAACCGGTGGAGCCCCAGTTGCTCGAACAGCCTGGCACAGCGTTGATGAACAAGCCGTTTTCGCTGGCAGACCTGGCAGACCAGGCGTTGCGCATGCTTGAACAGTGAGCCACTCAAGGTTGGCCAAGGATCATGGCCACCTGTTCCTGCAGCTGTCGCAGTTCGAATGGCTTGCAGATCAGGTGCATATCGCACCCCAGAAAGCCCTCGCGCGCCATCGCGGTTTCCGCGTAGCCGGTAATGAACAGCACCGGTAACCGGGGGCGCAAGCTACGTGCAATCTCCGCCAGTTGCCGACCGTTCATGCCGGGTAAACCTACGTCGCTGATCAGCAGGTCGATGGGTTGCGAGGCGCGTAGCACTTCAAGCCCCTCCTCGGCGTTGGCCGCACTCAGGCACGTGAAGCCATTGTCACGCAGGGCCTGGCACAGCAGTTCGCGAACATGCAGGTCGTCCTCGACCAAGAGCACCCGGTGGCCGTGTGTGGCTTGCGCAGGTACCAACGGTTGGGCGGGCGAGGGTGCCTGGTCGATGTGACGCGGCAGGTACAGGTCTACCCGCGTGCCCTTGCCAATTTGGCTGTGCAGGGTGACATGGCCATGGGATTGCTTGCTGAACCCGTACACCATCGACAAGCCCAGGCCGATGCCTTGGCTGGTCGCTTTGGTGCTGAAGAAGGGTTCGAATGCGTGCTCCAGTGTACTTGGCGCCATGCCCTGGCCGTTATCGATCACGCTCAGGCGCAGGTAATCGCCGGCGGTCAGGGGGCCGTCGGCCATGGGGCTGCTGTAGATAGGCTGATTGGTTGCCTCGATCCGCAGCAGGCCACCGCTGGGCATGGCTTCACAGGCATTGAGGATCAGATTGTCGAGGGCCTCGCGCAATTGCTGGTCGTCAGCTTCCGCGTTCCACAGGCCTTTGGCGATGCTCACCTGCAACTTTATCGCAGGCTTGAGTTGAGCCTTCAGCTGCTTGGTCTGCAACAGGGTGTGCAGGTTGACGCATCGGCTGTGCAACGACTGCCTGCATGAGAAGGCCAGCAGACGATGGGTGAGGCGGGCGGCGCGTGACACCGCTTCGCGGCCCAGGCGCAACACGCTGTCCAGGCCGTCGGCGCGGCCTTGCTTGAGGCGCCGGTCGATCAGCTCGAAACTGCCGCCAATACTGGTGAGCAGGTTGTTGAAATCGTGGGCCACGCCGCCAGCGAGTTGGCCGATAGCTTCCATCTTGCGCGCCTGGAAGCGGGCCTGGGCGTAGCGCTCCGCCGGCTCATCAGGCTGGGCGAGCCCGTTATCCAGCCGCTGCTGCAGGTTTTTAAGCTGGTCGCGGGTCAGGTATTGCCGACGCCTGTGGCGCAGCGCGGACTGGGTCATGTGCAGCAGTTGGTCGTCGCCGAAAGGGGGCACCAGCAGGGTAAGGTTGCCGACCGGGTGATTGTGCACGCGGCTGGCCGACCATGCACCCTGGGTCACCAGCACGATGGGCAGATCCGACCAGTGCGGTTGCTGGTCGATAAAGGCCTGCAGCAGGGTACTAGGGCCTGCGTTGAACACCTGCTCGGCGATGATCGCCAGGCCGGCGCCTTCTGCCAGGCGCGCATGCAGGTGCGCCAGGTCGGTGGCACACAGGCAATCGATGCCGGCCGCCGACAGCAGGTGCGAGGTTTGCGCCGCCAACGGTGGTGGGGCGAGGATCAACGCACGTTCATCCAGCGCCAATGAACTGGCCAAGGCAATTCTCCTGCAGAGTGGCCTGATAACCACTGGACCCTGGGCACAGGCTCAGGGTTCAACAGGTTTCAGGCAGGCCTAGAGGCCTTGCTGCAGGGCGGGGTCATCCGGGTTTTGCTGCTCCAGCTCGGCCAGCAGCACCTGCACGTTCTGAAGTTGGCCGGATTCTTTCCAGTACTGGATCAGCAACACCCGCGCGCGACGGTTGGCCGGTTGCTGGCTGAGCACGGTTTCCAGCTGCTTCTGCGCCGCATCAAGTTGCTCCAGCGCATGCAGGGTCACCGCCAGGGTATAGCGGTAATCGACGTTGTCCGGGTCCAGTTCAACCGCGCGGGACAGTGCCAGCAAGGCGTACTCACGTTGCTGGTGGCGGATCAGCCAGCGCCCCAGTTGATATTGCAGGAAGGCCGAGTCCGGGCTCAGGGCCAATGCCTTGCCGAGCACCTGGCGTGAGGCATCGTGCTGGCCTTGACGTTCCAGCAGGCGCACCTGGGTGGCCAGCGCATCGAGGTTGCCTGGGGCGACGGTCAATGCACGTTGCAGGGCTACCGCAGCTTGGGTGTAGTCATTTTCGTGCATGTACAAGCGCGCCAGGTGCACTTGCGCGTCTGCTTCCTCGGGTTGTTGCGCCAGCGCTTGCTGGTATTGCTCCAGGGCCGCCTGCAGCGGGCCGAAATACAGGCCTATGTCATCCGGGGAAAGGCCAAGCAAGGCGTCCACGGCAGCGAAGCGCACGCTTTGGTCGTCATCGTCCAGCAGCGGGCCTAGCACCAGGCTGCGCTGCGCCGCAGGCAGCAGCAGGCGGATACCTGCGATGGCGGCACGGCGCACCAGTGGCTCGGCGTGTTCCAGGTCTTGCCGGGCGATTTTCAAGGCCAGTGGCGAAGGGTAGTTGGGCAGCTCGGCGTACAGGGCTGCGCGCCGGATCGCGGGCAAGTCGGTGCGTTGCAACTGCTGGTAAAGCACCCTGGCAGCGCCAGGCCGACCGTCGTGGGCCTGGCGCAGGGCCTTGGCATAGCTATGCGCCGGCAAGGTCGGCTGGGCTGACGGAGTATCGCGCCACAGGTACCCGAACAGGGCCGATACCAGGATCAACAGCAGCACGGCGATCAGGTAGCGGTTGCGTCTGGGCATCGGGGGGTCCATGGCGGCAAGAAGGGCTGAGCTTGGGCCAGGCGGTAGATAAAAGCAACGGCTTGGCTATCGACCGTTCGGTTTCCGGGCGTTTGTTCAGCCGGCTTCAGATTCCCTTCAGATTCGTCACTGATACTTCGCCCAACCCATTAATCAGGGGGGAGTCCCATGACCCATACCCTTTGGAGCCACCTGCTCCCATTGCCGATAGGCACCCATGCAGCGCATCACGGCTGTTTGTCCCTGCACCTGCCGGACGACCCTGACCGGGAGGCGCTCGAGCAGTTCATTCATCGCTGTTTCGCTCAAGTTCACCACGCCGATGTACACCATTACCTGCCCGAGTTGCTGGCCTTGCGTGATAGCCACGGGCACTTGATCGCGGCGGCGGGTCTGCGCCCGGCCAGCACTGGGCCGCTGTTTCTCGAGCGTTACCTGGACGTGCCCCTGGAAACCGCGGTTTCGCGCCTGACCAGCCTGCCCGTTGCCCGCGAGTGCATGGTCGAGGTCGGCAACCTGGCGTCGCTGAGCGCTGGCAGCGCACGCATCATGATCACCGCCGTGACCTGGCTGCTTGCCACCCGTGGGCTGAAATGGGTGGCGTTCACCGGTGCCTCCACCTTGATCAACAGTTTCCAGCGCCTGGGCCTGGCACCTACCGTGCTGGCGCAGGCCGACCCGGCACGCCTGGACGAGCCCGTTGCGCAATGGGGCAGCTATTACGCGCAGCATCCGCAGGTGTACGCGGGCGAAATCGGCCAAGGCTTCGACTTGCTGCGTAGCGCTGGTGTGTTTCGCCGCCTGGGCTTTCCGGTGCTGGACGAGGAGACCGGCCATGCCGCTTGAACTTGAACGTTTCTGGCAGGCATTGCTGGCCCATGGTGACGCGCCCGCTCTGGAAGGGGCCAGTGCACGCTACACCTACAAGCAGCTGCTTGCCGAGGTGCTACAGCGTGCCGAGACCCTGCGCCAGCGTCAGGCCGGTGTGCTGGTGCTGGGGCTGGATAACGGTCCCGAACTGCTGTTGTGGGACCTGGCCGCGTTGGTCTCGGGGCGCGCCTGCGTGACGGTGCCCACCTTCTTCAGCCCAACCCAGTTGGAGCACTGCCTGCAACAGAGCGGCGCCAGCCTGGTGCTCGGCCCGCCCGCCTGGGAGAGCTTGCTCGGGCGGTTGGGTTTCGTCGACCAGCAAGGCTTCTGGTCGCGGCCAGCGCTGCCTGCGGTGGCCCTGCCTGAAGGCACCGCCAAGGTCACCTACACCTCTGGCAGTACCGGCAACCCCAAAGGCGTGTGCCTGAGCGCGCAGGCCATGTTGCGGGTCGCACACGAACTGGAACAGGCCAGCGGGCCTACGCAGCCTCGGCGCTACCTCGCTGTGCTTCCGCTGGGCGTGTTGCTGGAGAACCTGGGCGTTTACGCCGCCTTGCTGGCAGGGGCCAGTGTCATGCTGTACCCACAGGCCCAGTTGGGCATGGGGGGGGCCAGCCAGGTCGATTTCAAGCGGCTGCTCGGGGCCATCGCCTTGAGCGGCGCACAAAGCCTGATTCTGGTTCCGCAACTGCTGCTGGGGCTGGTCACGGCAATCGAGCGCGGGCTGATGGGGGTTGGCGTGCTGCGTTTCGTTGCGGTGGGTGGCGCCCGTGTGGCGCCCAGCCTGCTGGCGCGGGCCGAGGCCGTAGGCTTGCCGGTCTTCGAGGGCTACGGGCTGTCGGAATGTGCCTCTGTGGTGGCGCTGAACCGCCCCGGTGCGGTGCGCCCGGGCAGTGTCGGCCGGCCATTGCCGCATGTGCAGGTGCGTATCGCCGAAGACGGTGAGGTGCTGGTTGCCGGGACCCTGCTGCTTGGCTATCTGGGCGACACGCCCAGCCAAACCGCGTGGTGGGCTACCGGCGACCTGGGCTTTTTCGATGATGAAGGCTACCTGCACCTGAACGGGCGCAAGAAACACCAGTTCATCACCAGCTTCGGGCGCAACGTCAACCCTGAATGGGTAGAAGCCGAGCTGACCCAGAGCGGGGTGATCGCCCAGGCGTTCGTTCATGGCGAGGGCATGCCGCGCAACGTGGCCTTGCTCTGGCCGCTCGGCCCGGGCACCACGGACGCGGCTATCGAGCAGGCCGTGCAGCACAGTAATGCCAGTTTGCCCGACTACGCCAGGGTGCATGCCTGGCGGCGTTTGCCAGCGCCATTCTCGGTCGCCGAGCACACCCTGACCGCTAATGGCCGCCCACGCCGTGAGGCGATCCTGCAGCGTTATCAATCCTTGTTGTCCGACATTCCGTCATGAGGTCTACCATGTCATTTTTCGACACCCTGCAGCTGCAAACCAGCCACGAACGTCAGGCTTTGTTCGCGGTGCCGGTCATTCGCGAGGCGCTGGCCGGCCAGGTCAGCCGGGCCAGCTACATCGCCTTCCTCACCCAGGCCTATTACCACGTGCGCCATACCGTGCCGCTGATGATGGCGTGCGGCGCTCGGCTGCCGGCGCGGCTGGAGTGGTTGCGCGGCGCGGTGTGCGAGTACATCCAGGAGGAGTACGGCCACGAGCAGTGGATCCTCAACGATATCAAGGCCTGTGGCGGTGACTGGGAGGCGGTACGCGACGGCCGGCCTGCCTTGCCCATCGAGTTGATGGTTGCCTATCTGTACGACCTTATCGCACGGGGCAACCCGGTGGGGTTGTTCGGCATGGTCAACGTGCTGGAGGGCACCAGCATCGCCCTGGCCACCCATGCTGCCGGGGCGATCCAGAGCACCCTCGGGTTGCCCAACCAGGCCTTCAGCTACCTCAGTTCCCACGGCGCGCTGGACCAGGACCACATGGTCACCTACAAAAGCCTGATGGACCGGCTGGACGACGTGGCCGACCAGCAGGCGGTGCTGCACGCCGCTAAGGTGGTGTACCAGCTGTATACCGCCATGTTCGAAGGTTTGCCACGCACTGAGCATGCCGAGGTGCAGCATGCGCTTGCATGAGTCGGTGGTGGTGCTGACCGGGGCCAGTGGCGGCATCGGCCTGGAACTGGCCGAGCAATTGTGTGCAGCCGGTGCCCGGGTCCTGGCGGTAAGCCGGCACATGGGCAAGCTGGCGGGGCTGATGAACCGCTACCCTGGGCGCCTGCGTTGGCAAACGGCCGACCTGCGTACGCCGACCGGGCGTGAACAGGTGGTCAGCCGCGCCCGTGAAATGGGCGGGGTCAATGTGCTGATCAATGCCGCCGGTGTAAACCGTTTTGCTTTGCTGGACCAGTTGGACGAGTACGCGCTGGATGAATTGCTCGACATCAACATCAAGGCGCCCCTGCAGCTGACCCGTGCCTGCCTGCCCCTGCTGCGCGAGCAACCCAAGGCGCTGGTGGTGAATGTCGGTTCCACTTACGGCTCGATCGGCTACCCCGGCTACGCCACCTACTGTGCCAGCAAGTTCGCCCTGCGCGGTTTTTCCGAGGCGTTGCGCCGTGAGTTGGCCGATACCACGGTGAATGTGCTGTATGCCGCCCCGCGTGCCACCCGCACCACCATGAACAGCAGCGCCGCCACCGCGCTAAACCAGGCGCTGAAGGTCGGCATGGACGACCCGGCCGATGTCGCCCGCGCCGTGCTCGTAGCCGTCCAGTCGGAGCGCAGCGAGCTGTACCTGGGGTGGCCGGAAAAGCTCTTCGTACGCATCAACGGCATGTTGCCAGGGGTGGTCGACCGTGCCCTGCGCAAGCAATTGCCTGTCATTCGCCGCTACATTGGCGGCCATATCAAGGAGTCGAGCAAATGAAGCGACTGGCCTTCGTCAGCCTGCTGGCGTTCACCCCGTTCACCTGGGCACTGGACCCAGCCGGAAACCAGCAGCTCAGCGCGCTGCAACAGCGTTGGGCACAAATCCAGTATCAGACGCCCAAGGCCCAGCGTGCCGATGCTTTCGAGAAGTTGTCCGGTGAGGCGGCGGCATTCGTCAGGCAGCACCCCGGCACCCCCGAGCCGCTGATCTGGGAAGGCATCATCAACAGCAGCTGGGCTGGCGCCGTGGGCGGGCTTGGTGCGCTGGGTAAGGTCAAGTCAGCCAAGGCCAGCCTGGAGCAGGCCATGAAGCTGGACCCTGATGCCCTGCAGGGCTCGGCCTATACCAGCCTTGGCACGCTTTACGACCAGGTGCCGGGCTGGCCGATAGGGTTCGGTGACGGCGACAAGGCGGACCAGCTGTTGCGCGAAGCCCTCAAGATCAACCCCAACGGCATCGACAGCAACTATTTCTGGGCCGACCACTTGTACCGGCAAAAGCGCTACGCTGAAGCCACTGCTGCCTTGCACAAGGCCATGCAGGCGCCGCCGCGGCCGGGGCGTGAGCTGGCGGACCAAGGCCGGCGGGCGGATATCGCGGCTTTACTCAAGGCAATCAAGGACAAACAGGACTGAACATGCGGCTACTGCTGGTTGAGGACGATACCGCACTGGGGGAGGGGATCTGCGATGGCTTGCGCCAGGAGGGTTATACGCTCGACTGGTTGCGCGACGGCCAGAATGGCGTGCACGCACTGCTGCATGAAACATTCGACCTGGCCATCCTGGACCTGGGCTTGCCGCGCCTGGATGGCATCGAGGTACTGCGGCGCGTGAGAGGCGCTGGCAATAGCTTGCCGGTACTGATCCTCACCGCGCGGGACGCCCTGGATGATCGCATCGCCGGGCTGGATGCTGGCGCTGACGACTACCTGGTCAAGCCGTTCGACCTCAACGAGCTGAAGGCCCGCTTGCGGGCTTTGCTCAGGCGCAGCGCCGGGCGTGCCAAGGTATTGATCGAGCATGCCGGGGTCATGCTCGACCCCGCTACCCAGCAGGTACATTACCAAGGGCTGGAAGTGATATTGACCCCCAAGGAGTACCGCTTGCTGCATGAATTGCTGGCCCAGCCGGGAAAGGTGTTCACCCGCGAACGCCTGACACAGCTGCTGTATGGCTGGGATGAAGAGCCCGAGAGCAATACCCTGGAAGTGCACATCTACCACCTGCGCAAAAAGCTCAATAACGGCCTGATCCGCACGGTGCGGGGCATTGGCTACCTGGTCGAGGGCAAGGCATGACCTCGTTGCGGCGAAGGACGTTGTGGCGGGTCATGCTGCTGTTGCTGCTGGGGACAGGCCTGCTGACGCTGTACAACTATCATGACAGTCGCCATGAGATCAACGAAGTGTACGACGCCCACCTGGCGCAGAATGCCCGCCTGCTGCAGGGGGTCATGAGCCTGCCGGTCCAGGGCGGCTCGCGCGAGGCCATGTACCAGGCGTTCAACGACGCCTTGGCCCAGGCCGGCCACCACCGGGTTGGCCACCCCTACGAAAGCAAGCTGGCATTCCAGGTATGGGGTGAGGGGGGCGTATTGCTGGTGCATACACCCAGTGCCCCGCAGCTGTCGCTGCCGCCGTCCGAACCTGGGTTCTACGACTTTTCCAGTGGTGACCGGCAATGGCGCGGCTTCGTGTTACCGGTGCCGGAAAAGCACTGGGTCATCTGGGTGGGTGAACGTGATGATGTGCGCTACGACCTGATCGACCGGATCGTGCGCCATACCTTGTTCCCCTTCCTGCTCGGCAGCCTGGCCCTGGTGTTGCTGGTCTGGGTCGCGATCGGCTGGGGGCTGCGCCCCTTGCAGAACATGGCCACGGTCATTCGCGCACGCCACGCCGATTCACTCGAACCCTTGCGCCTGGCGCCATTGCCCTCGGAGCTGGAACCCATGCAAGCGGCCATCAACCGCCTGCTGGCGCAGATCGAAGACATGCTGCGGCGCGAGCACCGCTTCATTGCCGACGCGGCCCATGAAATGCGCACGCCGCTGGCGGTGTTGCGCCTGCATGCCCAGAACGCACTCGAGGCCGCGAGCGAGGCCGAACGGCGCAAGGCGCTGGGCTTTCTGATTGGCGGTGTGGACCGGCTGACCCGGGTGGTCAACCAGTTGCTGACCCTGGCCCGTGTCGAGCCGCGCCTGGGCCAGCACGCCGCGGTCAAGGTCGACCTGGGTGAGGTGGTCACCGACACCATGGCCGAGCTGACTCCCTGGATACTCGACCGCGGCCTGGAGCCATCGCTGGATATTGGTGAGGGTGATCACCACCTGGGCATCGACGCCGGGGCGTTGACCATCGCGTTCCAGAACCTGGTTTCCAACGCCGTCGAGCACTCGCCCCCGGGAGGGCGCATCAGCGTACTGCTCAGGCGCCTGGAAAACCGTTTCGAGCTGATCGTGGAGGATGAAGGGCCAGGTATCGAGCCGGCTGACATAGCGCGCGTGTTCGAGCGCTTCTACAGCCGTAACAGCCCTAACGGTGCCGGGCTGGGGCTGTCCATTGTCGCCACCATCATTGACCGCCTGGGCGGGCATGTTCACCTTGAGAACCGACCGGGCGGGGGCTTGGCAGCAACCCTGCGGCTGCCTTTTAACTGATGCAAAAAGCTGTACATTGAGGGTGACAAACCTGTACAAGGTGCTATGTTTGTACAATATTAGTCATGGCAGCCGAGGCCAGCATGGCAGTCCCAGCCCGATTCACATCCCTGTGTCTGTTGCTGACCGCTCTGGCCACGGCGGCTGTGGCGGACTGGCGCTCGGATGTGCCGGCCGCACAACGGCTGGGTGAAGGCGATTTCAGCTGGTGGGGCCTGCGTTTGTACAGTGCGCGGTTGTGGGCGGCCGGCCCCGTGCAGCGCTGGGATGAGCCGTTCGCGCTGGAGCTGCGTTACCACCGCTCGCTGTCCAGAGACACCTTGGTCGAAGCCAGCCTTGCAGAAATGCGCAGGCTCGACGGGGGCAGCATGACGGCGCAACGCAGCGCGCAACTGACCGCGCTGCTGCAACAGGCATTCGTCGACGTACGCCCTGGCATGCGCATAACAGGTGTTTACCTGCCGGGCCAAGGCTGCCGTTTTTACGTTGACGGCAAACTCAGCCGCGAAATCACCGACCCTGTCTTTGCCCGGGCATTCTTCGCCATCTGGCTCGGCCCGAATGCCAGGGACCCACAATTACGGCAGCGCTTGCTTGGGCTGGCCGGCACCGATGGAGAGCCGTGACATGAACGTTGGCAAAGCGCGGTTACTGGTTGGCTGCCTGCTGTTGGGCAGTTGCGGCAACGTGGGGGTCGAGCATTATGCCGGTGAGCAACCCAAGCTCGACCTTGCGGCGTTCTTCTCCCGGCCGGTTCAGGCCTGGGGCATGTTCCAGAAGCGTTCCGGCGAGGTGGTCAAGCGGTTTCATGTGCGCATCGACAGCCGCCGGGAAGGTGAGCGGCTGATTCTCGACGAGCACTTCGTGTACAGCGACGGCACGCGCCAACAGCGCACTTGGACCTTGGTGCCGGACGGGCCTGGGCGCTGGCGGGGCACGGCCGGCGACGTGATCGGCGAGGCCCGTGGCGAAGTGGCGGGCAATGCGCTGCGCTGGCGCTACCGGCTGGACTTGCCGGTGGACGGCAAGCACTGGGAGGTGGACCTGGACGACTGGATGTACCTGATGGATGACGACACGCTGATCAACCGCTCGAGCATGAGCAAACTAGGTGTGGAGATCGGCCAGATCACGCTGTTCTTCCGCCGCCTGCCGGAGGCTACGCCATGAACCTGAATGCATTGGCCCAGCACGTGGATGCTGGCGAAATCGAAGAGCTTGAAGTGCTGTCGCTGGAAGGCGGCTTCTACGTATTGCGTGCCATGACCGCAACCGGCCCGGTTACCTTGAGCGATGCGCAGGGGCAGCCTGTGCGCCTGCGCTCCACTACCGAACTGCGCGATTTGCTGGCTGACATGGCCGAGGTGCCATGCGTGCTGGTGCAGCAGTTGGTGCATGATGAGATGTGCGGGCAACGCGACGGCCCCATTGCACCGTTGCGCGTGCCGATTACACTGGCCAGCCAGTGGTAGGCCGCCCCGTGCGCCTGGGCCTGGTGCTGGGTGACCAGTTATCGCTGGAGCTGCCAAGCCTCAAGGCACTGGACCCTGCCCACGACGCTATCCTGATGGCAGAGGTGGAGGGCGAGGCGCGCTATGTGCCCCATCACCCGCAAAAGATCGTGCTCATTTTCAGCGCCATGCGCCACTTTGCCCAGGCGCTGCGCGAGCGCGGCTGGCAAGTGCACTACGTACCGATCGATGACAGCGACAACAGCGGCACCATCGTCGGTGAGCTGCGCCGCTGGCGCGAACGGCTTGGCGCGGCGCAGATCGACCTCACCGAATGTGGCGAGTGGCGGCTCGAGCACGGGTTGCGCGAGTCCGGGCTGCCCTTGACATGGCACCGCGACACCCGCTTTCTGTGCTCGCGTGAGGCGTTCGCGCGCTGGGCAGAGGGTCGCCGGCAGTTGCGCATGGAGCATTTCTATCGCGGTATGCGCAAGCGGTGCGGCCTGCTGCTGGAGCCCGACGGCAGCCCTGCCGGGGGCACCTGGAACTTCGACAGTGAAAACCGTAAACCACTGCCTCGCAACCTGGGCGCTCCGTTCGCGGCGCGCTTCACGCCCGATGCCATTACCCTGGCGGTGATGGCGCTGGTACGCCAGCGCTTCGGCGACCATTATGGCGAGATAGACGGGTTCGAGTACCCCGTCACCCAGCAGCAGGCGGGTGAGCTGTGGCAGCATTTTCTCGACTTCGGTCTGGCGGCATTCGGTGACTACCAGGACGCCATGGCCGAAGGTGAGCCGTATCTTTTCCATTCACGCATCAGCGCGGCCCTGAACATAGGCTTGCTCGATGTGCGGCAGTTGTGCGAAGACGTGCAACAGGCCTGGCGCGAAGGCAGGGTGCCGCTCAACGCCGCCGAAGGCTTCATCCGCCAACTGATCGGTTGGCGTGAATATGTCCGCGGTGTGTATTGGCTGCGCATGCCCGACTACGCCACATTGAACCACTTCGGCAACGCCCGCGCCTTGCCCGAGTTCTACTGGACCGGCAACACCCGCATGCGCTGCATGGCGCAAGCGATAGGGCAAACGCTGCGGCTTGGGTACGCGCACCACGTGCAGCGGCTGATGGTGACCGGCAACTTTGCGCTGTTGGCAGGCATCGCGCCTGCCGCCATCTGTGAATGGTACCTGGCGGTTTACATCGACGCATTCGACTGGGTCGAACTGCCCAACACGCTTGGCATGGTGATGCATGCCGACGGTGGCTACCTGGGCTCCAAACCGTATTGCGCCAGTGGGCGCTACATCCAGCGGATGTCCGACCACTGCAAGGCCTGCAGCTATCGGGTAGACAAGGTGGTGGAAGCCGATGCCTGCCCGTTCAATGCGCTGTACTGGCATTTTCTTATCCGCCACCGTCAACGCCTGTCAGCCAACCCGCGCCTGGCAATGGTGTACCGCAACCTCGACCGCATGGCTGTCGCGCGCCGTGATGGTGTGTGGCAACGTGGCGAGCAGTTGCTTGCCGAGCTGGATGCAGGCAGGCCGCTGTGAAGAAGCAAAACCTGCCAAGCAAGGTGTGCGTGGTGTGTGGCCGGCCATTCACCTGGCGCAAGCGCTGGGCGCGTTGCTGGGACGAGGTGCGTTATTGTTCCGAGCGCTGTCGCCGCTCAGCGCCACGCAGCCAGGCGCACCAGCAAGGGCAGGGCCAAGGCCCAGATCGGCACTAGAACCAGGGTGGTTGCCAAAGGCCCCAGGGGCAGCGCGACATCGGCCAGCCTGGCGCCGCCCAGATACGCCAGGGGGCCGGCAACCGCGCCGACCACGGCACCGCGCAAAAACGGCCGACCAGCCCAGGCCAGGCTATGGCGCAAACCGCTGGCCAGCACCAACCACATCGATGCCAGCCACAAGGGTAACGGCCAGGCATCAAAATCAAATACGCCAAAAATGCCAAGCAGGCTGTCCAGCAGGCAGCCAGCCACGGTTACGCGTAACAGCGCCCACGCTTCTGCCCGCGGCTGTGTGCATGTCCACAGGTGTAGCGCCAGGCCCATAGGTACCAGCACCAGCACCCAAGGTGTGCTGGCACCCCATATGCACAACCACCAGCCCAATTGCAGCCACAGCGCATTGGCAACCTGGCCGCGGGTAACCATCACGCTGGTACAGGCAGTGGCGCGCGACGCGCGTTCGGCGCCGCCCACAACAGCTGCGCCACGCCAATGGCACGCTCTTCGAAGCCACCCTGGCAGTAGCACAGATAAAACTCCCACAGGCGCTGGAACGTCTCGTCATAACCCAACGCCGCGAGCGCGGCGCGCGACTGCTTCAGGTTGTCGTGCCAGTGCCGCAGCGTCAGGGCGTAGTCGACACCGAAATCCTCCATGTGAACCAGGTTGAGCGCTGTCTGGCGGCTGGCCGTATCGACCAGCACGCTGAGCGAGGGGAGGGCGCCGCCGGGGAAAATATAGCGCTGGATGAAGTCCACCGAGCGCCGTGCCTGAGCATAGCGCTGGTCGCGAATGGTGATCGCCTGGATCAGCATCAGGCCATCGGGCTTGAGCAACGCTCCACACTGGCGGAAGTACGTGGGCAGGTAGCGGTGGCCTACAGCCTCGATCATCTCGATCGACACCAGTTTGTCGAATGTCCCGCGCAGGTCGCGATAGTCCTCCTGCAGCACGGTGATCTGCCGCTCCAGCCCCAGGTCTTTGACCCGTTGCAGGGTATGGCTGTACTGGGCCTGTGACAGGGTGGTGGTGGTGACCCGGCAACCATGATGGCTGGCCGCATGGATGGCAAGGCTGCCCCAGCCAGTGCCAATCTCCAGCAGGTGGTCTTCCGGGCCCAGTTCAAGCTTTTCGCAGATGCGTTGCAGCTTGCGAAGCTGGGCCTGTTCAAGGGGTTGGTCGGGGTGCTCGAACTGGGCAGCCGAGTACATCATGGTCGGGTCCAGCAGCTGTTCGAACAGTGCGTTGCCCAAGTCATAGTGGGCCAGTATGTTGCGTCGCGCACCGCGCTTGCTGTTGCGGTTGAGCCGGTGCAGCAGGCGCAGGGCGGGCCGGCCCAACCGCGCCAGGCCCCCTTCCAGGGCGTCGAGCACCTCGAGGTTGGCAACGAACAACCGCGTGACCAGGGCTAGGTCCGGGCTGCGCCAGTAACCATGGATATAGCCCTCACCGGCACCGATCGAACCATTGCTCGCCAGCAGGTTCCAGGCAGCATCATCGAGAATTTCCACCTCCGCCTGCAGGGCACTGGCGGCATCACCGAAGGCCCATTGTTGCCCATGGCAGAGCACACGCAGGTGGCCATGGCGCAACTTGCCCAGCTGTGCCAGCACAGCGTTGCGCGCCAGCGCGCCCAACCAAGGGGCGATGCCTGCTGACTTGCTAACGCTCAGGGTGGGATTGGACATGATCGGAGTCCTCGCAAGGTTGGCCAAGTGCCAGGTCGCCCTGGCTGGCGGTGTGGTCGTGAATAGGCGTGCGCTTGCAGAACAGGCGCAGGGCTTGCCAGTAGATGCCCGTCAGGGTGCGCAGGCTCATCCAGGGGAAGGCCAGGATGTAGCGGCGCAAGGCGGGGCGGTCCAAGGGTTGGCGCCGTAGTGCCAGGTCGGCTTCGAAGACCTTGTGGCCGCTTTGCCAGTTTTCCATGTGGATGCGCACCCGGCTCTCGTCGAGGTGGAAGCGCAAGCGGTAGTCCATGTCCAGCGGCATGAACGGCGACACGTGAAAGGCCTTGTTCACCGCGAACGGCTGCGCCAGCCCGCCCTGTACGGGCAGCACATAGTGAAAGCGCTCTCGCCAAGGGGTGTTGCGTACTTCCAGCAGGATTGCCGCCAGGTGCCCATCGCGGTCGTGGCAGAAGTAGAAACTCACCGGGTTGAACGCCAGTCCCCAGCAGCGCAGCTGGGTCAGCAGGCGTACCGGCCCTTCCGGCACCTGGCCCGTGGCCCGGCCCACTAACCGCCGCGCGGCGCCGGCCAGCGATTGCCCTTGGCCGGTAAAGGCCGGCAGGTAATCGGTTTCACGGAAGCTCAGCGGCGCCACGCGCGAGCGCCGTAGCCAGCGCGACAGGGTCATCAGCCAGGCTTGCTCGTCTAGGTCCAGGTAGAACATGCCGACCCGGTAGCGGAAGGCGTGCGGCCGCGGGCTCAGGCGCCGGTGGCTGAGCCAGCCCAGGCACAGACCGCTGTTCATAGCTGTTCCCCGAAATGGCTGGCCACCTGCAGCGCGCTGGTGACGCCGTCCTCGTGAAAGCCGTTGCCCCAGTAGGCCCCGCAGAAATAGCTGTGCTGACCGCCTTGCAGCTGCGCATGCCGGGCCTGTGCGGCCAGCGCCGCCAGGCTGTATTGCGGGTGGGCGTAACTGAAGCGGGCGATGATCTGGGCGGGGTCGATCAGGGCGGTCTGGTTCAGGCTCACGCAGAACGTCACCGGCGCCTGCAGGCCTTGCAGGATATTCATGTTGTAGGTCAGCGCGGCCGGTGCCTGACCGTCGGCGGCCAGGCGGTAGTTCCAACTGGCCCAGGCTTTGCGCCGGCGGGGCAGCAGGAGGGTGTCGGTGTGCAGCACCACATCATTGTCGGCGTAGCCGATGGCGCCCAGTACTGCCTGCTCCTCTGTACTCGGTGCCTGCAGCAGGGCAAGGGCCTGGTCGCTGTGACAGGCGAATACCACTTTGTCGAAGCGCTCGGTGCCGGCAGCGCTGTACAGGGTCACCCCATCCTGGTCTCGGTCGACCCGGTGAACCTTGCAGTCAAGCCGTACCTGTTCGGCAAACCGCCGGCTCAGCGGGCCGATATAGCTGCGTGAACCACCTTCTATCACCCGCCATTGCGGCCGCTGATTGACCGACAGCAGGCCGTGGTTGCGGCAAAAGCGCACGAAGAACTGCAACGGAAAAGCCAGCATGTCGGCCCGGGACATCGACCAGATCGCCGAGCCCATGGGCACCACGTAGTGATCGACAAAACGTTGCCCGTAGCCTTGCGCCTGAAGATAGCTGCCCAGCGTGGTGTGATCGTCTATTCGCCCTGCATCCAGGTCGGCGATAGCCTGCCGGTTGAAGCGCAGGATTTCGCGCAGCATCCCCCAGAAACCCGGTGACAGCAGGTTGCTGCGTTGTGCGAACAGGGTGTCGAGGCTGTGACCGTTGTATTCCAGGCCGCTGAGTGGGTCGTTTACGGAGAAGCTCATCTGCGTGGGTTGTGAGCCCACATCCAGTTGATCGAGCAAACGAATGAAGTTCGGGTAGGTCCAGTCGTTGAACACGATGAAGCCAGTATCGATGGCATAGCGCTCGCCTGCCCAGTCCACGTCCACGGTGTGGGTGTGGCCGCCGACCCAGCTCGCGGCTTCGAACACCGTGACCGCGTGGCGACGGGAGAGCAGGTAGGCACAGGTGAGGCCGGCAATGCCGCTTCCAATAATGGCGATGCGCATGGGTCAGTCCTGTTCGTGGCGGGCCAAGCGCAGGCCCAGGGCCAGGCGCAGACGCGGGGGCAGGGCCCCGAGCACGCGCAGGCCCCAGGTGAAAAGGCTCGGGAAGTTGATTTCAAGCGGGCGCCGGGGCAAGCGCTTGGCAATATGTTGTGCCGCGCGCTCGGCAGACCACAGTTGCGGCATGGGGAAGTCGTTGCGGCGGGTCAACGGCGTATCGACAAAGCCCGGGCTGACCAACGTCACGTCGATACCCTCGCGTGCCAAGTCGATCCGCTGCGACTCCACCAGGTAACGCACGGCTGCCTTGGACGCCCCGTAGGCTCCGGCACGGGGCAAGGCCAGCCAGGTTACCGAACTGCCGACCACCACCAGGTGCGGGCGCACGCCTGCCCGCAACAAGGGCAGGGCGGCGGCCAGGCAGTTGCTCACGCCCAGCAGGTTGGTGCGTACCACGCGTTCGACAAGCGCCGGGTCGAAGTGGCCGGGCTCCAGGTATTCACAAGTGCCTGCATTGAAGACCGCCATGTCCAGCCCACCCCAGGCTTGCTCGATGCGGGCGGCCATCTGTGCCACTTGTGCAGCGTCGGCAATGTCGCCCTCGGCCAACAGCACCTGCCCCGGATACCGCTCGGCCAACGGCAGCAGTGCCTGGCTGCGACGGCCACCCAACGCGACCTGGTGCCCTTGTTCCAGCAGCGCTTGCGCAAGGGCTGCGCCAAGGCCGCTGCTAGCGCCTGTCAACCAGCAGCGGCTCATGCCAGCCTGCCTTTGAGCCAGCGAATGGCCCCGCCCATCAGTGGAACGTGCTCATACAACAGGGCGCCGGCGTCGAAGAAATCCTGGTGAAAATGGACGCGGTCACGCCACTGCAGAAAACTGCAGCCTTGCACCGTTATCGGTGCCCCCCGTGCCAGCCGTGGGTGACGAAACTCGAGGGTCCAGCGCAGGTAACCCTGGCCAGGTAGCACCTCGTCCGCCGCGGCGAAGGCATAGCGGATATCGCGGGCATTGGCGTACAACTGGGCGAAATAGGCCTGCAGGGCATCGAGCCCGTGAATTTGATGCAGGGGGTCGCGGAAGACAACGTCTTCGCTGTACAGGGTGTTCAGTGAATCGAGGCTGTCCACGTCAAGGTGGGCAAAGCGTTCGGCGAACTGCTGCAGGTAAGCGGACATGCTCGGCTCCGGACAATCCTGTACAACACCCGATTGTTGTACAGGTATACTCAAAGCCTACGACAAAAATTGTACAAGTCAAAGTTTTTGTATAGCTATTTCAGCTTTCGCGTTGCGCCAACTGTTGCCGCAGTTCAGCGACCTCGGCTTCCAGCGCCTTGATCCGCGCCTCGGCCTCTACCTGCCGGGAAACATCGTGCTGAATGCCGATGTAGTAGGTTAGTTGATCCGCCTGGTTGAACACTGGGCTGATGGACAATTCGTTCCAGAACGGGCTGCCATCCTTGCGGTAGTTGCGCAGGACTTCCCGGCACGGCTTCCCGTCACAAATCGCCGCGCGGATGCGCTTTACTGCTTCCTGGTCATGGTCGGCGCCCTGCAAGAAGCGGCAGTCCTGGTACAGGATGTCCCTGGCCTGGTAGCCCGTCAGCCGCTCGAAAGCTGTGTTGGCATAGATGAGGATGCTGTCTTCGCCTTCCTGCTCGGCTACGACGATGCCGTCGTTGGATTGCTCGACCATCAGTTGCAGGAGTTTTGCAGTGATCATGTAGCGCTACCTACGCAATTGTCATGTTCAGTAAGCGCAGCGTAGCCTCTGTGCAGGGCTTCGCGCGCAGTTTGCTGCATGATGACCCAGTTCGGCACTGCGCAGAAGGTGTGTATCGGTTTAGAATGGGGCACTTCCCGGACGACCCGTGCAATGACTGATACTACTCAAGCCGACCTGCTGCCCATGCGCGATGTGGTCACCCTGACGGGCATCAACCCGGTGACCCTGCGCGCCTGGGAGCGGCGCCATGGCTTGCTCCGCCCGCAGCGCACCGACGGTGGTCACCGGCTGTACACGGCCGAGGACGTGCAGCGTATCCGCGACATTCTGCACTGGACCAACCATGGGCTGCCGATCAGCAAGGTCGGTGAGCGCCTCGCCGCCCAGCCGAAAGCCGCCATGCAGTCGGATTCGGCCTTTGCCGAATGGCGCGCAGCGCTGCTGCGTGCTACCCAGGCGTTCGATGCACAAGCGCTGGATGCGCTGCATGGCCAGTTGTTCACGTTGTTGCCCAAGGCGCCGGTGCTGCGCGAAGTGCTGATGCCGGTCTGGCAGCAACTGGCCGCCGGGCGAGCCTTCGGCCAACGCAGCCAATGGGTGTTCTTCGATAATTTCTTGCGTGCGCGCCTACTGATGCGCCTGCAGATGAACCAGGCTAATGCGCCGCGCGTGATAATGGCGGGCACTGAAGGGCATGCTGAAGCACAGTTGCTGTGCACTGGTTTTTTGCTGAGCAGTGAGCAACAGCGCATTGATGTGCTTGGCTGTGATCAGCCACTGGAAGAGCTGGCGCTGGTCTGCGCCGCCGTGCAGCCTGCAGCGTTGGTGATTGCCGTACAGGGCTCGGTGAGCGCAACACTGGCCCGCCAGCTGCGCGCCTTGCAGATGGATGTCGCGTGCCCGCTGGCGTTGGTCGGTGCGGACCTTGCCGGGTCACAATCGATCTTGCAAGGCATACCCTTGCGGCTGCTGGATGAACAGGGCGATGACCTTGCCGGGGTGCTGAGTGCCTTGCTGGCAGGCCAGTTGGAGCTTTGAGCACCCGCTGCATGACCGGGTGCGCAAAACTCACAGCATCAACGCTACCTCAGCCTGCCTTGGCTGACGCGGTTCATTCGCTCAGTGCTTTGATCAGCTGATCGTTGAAGGCCGGGATATCGTCCGGCTTGCGGCTGCTGATCAGGTGGCCGTCTACCACCACCTTCTCATCCACCCACTCGCCCCCGGCGTTGCGAATATCGTCCTGCAAGGTCTGGTAGCTGGTCATCCGCTTGCCCTTTACCAGGCCCGCCGATATCAGCAGCCAGGCCCCGTGGCAGATCACTGCCAGTGGCTTGTTTGCCGCAGCGTGGCTTTTCACCAGCGCTTGCGCGCCTTCGATCAGGCGGATGGTATCGGAGTTCTGCACCCCGCCCGGCAACACAATGGCGTCGTACAGGTCCACCTGCGCGCTGTCGAAGGTGGCATCCACGGTAAACTCGTCAGCCGGTTTGTCATGGTTCCAGCCGCGTACCGTGCCGTCCTTTTCGCTCAGGATATCGACCACCGCGCCTGTTTGTTCCAGGGCTTCACGTGGGCCGGTCAACTCGACCTGTTCAAAACCGTCAGTCACCAGGAATGCCACGCGTTTGCCATTCAGTTTGTTGTACATCGTGATTCTCCGTTTTCGATAGGCCTGAGAAGGAGGCCATCGTCCCGCCGTGAAGTTCCAACGCGATTCACCGGCGGTGCTGGCTGATGACATCGCATCCATGCCCCCGAAACAAAACTGAACGCTGAGGTGCGGCGGCCAGTCGTACCGCTAACTTTCATGAAAAAGGATGTTGGCGATGAAGACGATCACTCGACTGTTCACTGGCCTGGCGCTGGCGACCGCGCTGGGCAGTACGGCGGCGTGGGCGGACCAGCCTGGTGCTGACTGGAAGGTGAGCAAAGACCAGGCGGAAGCGACGCTGAAGGGCGCTGGCTACACGCAAATCACCAAGATCGAGGCCGATGACGGCCATTGGGAAGGTGAGGGCATCAAAGCCGATGGCAAGCAGTACGAGTTCAAGGTCGATCCGCGCGACGGCAAGGTCGTCAAGGACGAACTGGATAACTGATCCAGAGCGGGTGTTGCTCACTGAGCGGCCCGTGCCAGGAGCACGGGTTTTTTTGGGGCCGGTTCCTGCGCCGTTCTGTTGCGCAGTGGCCGGCCGCGCTCGACCGCCGATGCACCCGGACTGAACATCGCGCGCTCGAGGTGCTCTCACCCTTAATGATTGAGCGAGGGCAGCGCCATGAGCATCGAACGCAGCATTCCCGAGCTGGCAGCGTGGTACGCGCAGTACGACGACGTCAGTTACCGCAGCGAATCGCCAGACGCCTACCACCATGAACTGCTGCGCACCGCCGAGGCCCTGCGCGACGATGGCACCCTCGACTGGGACGACTGGCTGGCGCTCAAGGCACTGGCCGACGAAGCCCATGTGCGAGCGCTGGAAGACGCAGTTCAGGCCCACGTGAATGACCCTGACGCATGAAAAACCTCCGCATCGCCACGTTCAACATCAATGGCATCAGCAGTCGCTTGCCTGCGTTGCTGGAGTGGTTGAAGCGCGAACGGCCCGACATCGCCTGTCTGCAGGAGTTGAAGGCCGCCGATAACAAGTTTCCGCGCCAGGAAATTGAAGCGGCAGGTTACGGCTGTGTTTATCAGGGCCAGCCCGCCTGGAACGGCGTGGCCATTCTGGCGCGTGACAGCGAGCCGCTGGAGGTGCGCCGTGGCCTGCCAGGCATGGAGGACGACACCCAGAGCCGTTACCTGGAAGCAGCGGCGCATGGGGTGCTGGTCGGGTGCTTGTATCTGCCCAACGGTAATCCGCAGCCTGGGCCGAAATTCGATTACAAGTTGCGCTGGTTCGAATGCCTGATCCAGCATGCGCAAACGCTCTATGCCAATGGGCACCCAGCGCTCCTGGCGGGTGATTTCAACGTGGTGCCCACGGACCTGGACATTTACGACACACGTTCCTGGCTCAAGGATGCCTTGTTGCAGCCAGAGTCCCGTGCCTGTTTCGAGCATCTGCTGACGCAAGGTTGGACGGATGCCGTTCGCCACCTGTACCCGGACGAGCGCGTGTACACCTTCTGGGATTACTTCCGCAACCACTGGGCGCGTAACGCCGGGCTGCGCATCGACCACCTGCTGCTCAACCGCGAGCTCGCCCCTTACCTGAAAGGGGCGGGGGTAGATGCCTGGGTGCGCAATGAGGCCAAGGCCAGCGATCACGCCCCTGTGTGGGTGGAATTGGGCGGCCGCCGCCGCAACTGAGGCATCGGGCAAAGCGCTCTGCCTCGGTGGCTACCGGAACAGCCGAGGCCCATTCCGGTAGCGCAGTCACGTGGTGCGTTACTTCTTGCCCGGCAGCACCGAGCTGAGCACCTGTTTGGCGGCCTGCACGATGACCCCGGCCTGGTCAGGGTCGCCCTTGAGCAGGCTGCTGGCGAAGTTCTTGGCCTGCTCCAACTTGATGTGTGGGGGCAGGGGAGGCACATTCGGGTCGGTCTTGAACTCGATCAGCACAGGCCGGTCAGCCGCCAGCGCCCGCTCCCACGCGTCGGCGATATCCTCCTCCCGCTCCACGTAGATACCCTGCAGGCCGATGGAGATGGCGAACAGGTGATAAGGCACATCAGGAATTGACTGTGAAGCCTCGAACTTCGGGTCGCCTTCCATGACCCGTTGTTCCCAGGTGACCTGGTTGAGGTCTTCGTTGTTGAACACCGCGCAGATCCACTGGGGGTTGTCCCATTGCTGCCAGTACTTGGCAACGGTAATCAGCTCGGCCAGGTTGCTCATCTGCATCGCGCCGTCACCTACCAGCGCGACCACGCCACGCTGCGGGTGGGCGAACTTGGCGGCGATGGCATAAGGTACCGCCGCGCCCATGCTCGCCAGGCCCCCTGACAACGAACACTGCATGCCTTGGCGCACCATGAGGTCGCGGGCATACCAGTTGGCGCAGGAACCCGAGTCGCTGGTGACAATGGCATGGTCGGGCAGGCGCGGGGAGAGTTCGTGAACGACCCGCTGCGGGTTGATGGGGTCTGCCTTGGCCATGGCCCGCTTGGCCAAGGTCTTGTCCCACTTGCCGCGCCAGCCTTCGACCTTGGCCCGCCAGCGCCGATCGGTCTTGTGCTCCAGTAGCGGCAGCAGGGCCTGCAGTGTTTCGCTGGCATCCCCCACCAAGTTGACTTCCATCGGGTAGCGCAAGCTGAGCATGTCCGGCTGCAGGTCGATCTGCACGCCACGGGCCTGGCCTTCCTTGGGCATGAATTCGGCGTAGGGGAAGCCGGAACCGATCATCAGCAAAGTGTCGCATTCGTTCATCAGGTGCGCACTGGGCTCGGTGCCTAGCAGGCCTATCGCCCCGGTCACCCACGGCAGGTCGTCGGGCAATACCGCCTTGCCCAACAGCGCCTTGGCCACGCCAGCACCCAGTGCTTCAGCCACCGCCATCACCTGTTCGCTGGCCTGCAGCGCGCCTGCTCCCACCAGTATCGCCACCTTGCGCCCCGCGTTCAGCACCTCTGCGGCGCGCTGCAGGTCGGCTGCGAACGGCACCACCTTGGGCTTGCTGTAGCCAACGCCGGAGTGCACGGTGCCGTGGGCACGCGGTGGGTCCTCATAGGGCAGGTCCTGCAAGTCGTTGGGGAGAATGACAGCGGTAACCCGGCGCTCGCCGACGGCAGTGCGTACCGCGCGGTCAAGCAGGTGCCGCACTTGCGCTGGCGTTGACGCCTGCTGCACGAAGGCCCCGGCAACGTCCTTGAACATCGACACCAGGTCGAGCTCCTGCTGATAGTGCCCGCCGAGCGCGGCGCGCGCCTGCTGGCCGACAATCGCCAGAACCGGCTGGTGATCCATGCGCGCGTCATACAAGCCCGTCAGCAGGTGCGAAGCGCCTGGGCCGGAAGTTGCGATGCACACGCCAAGTTCACCGGTGAACTTGGCGTGTGCACTGGCCATGAATGCGGCCATTTCCTCATGCCGTGCCTGCACGAACTGGATCTTGCCCTCAGCCCGCCGCAAGGCACCGAACACCCCGTTGATACCGTCGCCAGGGTAGCCAAAAATACGCCGCACACCCCATTGGTGCAGACGCTCCACCAGAAAGTCACCTACTGTGCTGCTCATCATGTTCCCCCTAGGCGTGATCGATAGGGGTCTGGACTGAGCAGCTGGCGGTAAAGTTTCAAGTGAGTGCGCGCGGGCCACCCGAGTGGGCACATACCGCGCTACGGCTGGCTGGCTCAACCACCGGCGCCATTCCCGCCGCTGCCACCTGTGCCAGATCCGCCACCCTGACCCATTCCGGTGCCGTTCCCTGTCCCGCCACTACCCGAGCCCTGGGTGGTGCCATCTCCACCTGTTTTATCCGTGTCATTGCTGTCGGTACCGCCGGCGCCGGTACCCATGCCATCGCTTGGTGTGCCGGACCCGGTAGCGCCGCCGTTGCCGTTCATGTGGCCGCTGTCATCCGTGTGGGTAGCAGGGGCACGCTGGTTATTCATGTCGGTGGCGGCCAGGGCCAGCGGCGCACTGGCTCCAAGGCATAGCGCCAAAAACAGCGTGTGGGGCTTGTGAGTCTTCATGGTGAGTCTCCATCGAGGTTGATCACCTTTATTTGGTCCTGGTCAGCGCACCTCCCGTGCGTTGCTGCCGACGGATGGCGCAACGCTGGATTCAACCGTCGGACTGTTCCTCAGGCGGAACCTGGTCTTCCGGCCAATCGGGCGCCTGCCTCGGTGGCTCGGGTTCGGGTACCGGCTCGCCGGGGTTGTGGGGTATCTCGTCAACATAGGGGTCGGGATGAGAAGCGTCGATCATGGTGGTTCTCCTGTGGGTGAGTGGGTACGGCGTTAGGCGGTGTGGCCGCGTTGACCGTTCCATTCAATCTGCCCATGGGTACACGAACTGACCATTCGGCAACGCCGGCGCTGGGCCTTGAGGGAAGGCAAATCAAACTTTTGCCAGCCTGCATGCTCTTCTGAATACACCTGACGTAGCTGAGGAGAAACTCATGAAACACACCGATGGCAAGACCGGCGACAAGGTTCCACGCCCCGTTTCCTCGGAAGAAGCACAGCGTGGCGAGCAGGTGCCTGGGCCTGTGCTCGAGAAACCCGACCCCAAGACCGAAGCGGTAGACAAGGTGATTACGCCCACGTCCATCAAAGAGCAGGAAGCAGAAACCGAGGCCATCAAGCGGCAGTTGGCGCAGGCCGATGGAAAGCTGCGCGAATGATCAAACGCACGTCACGGTTCTGATCAGGACCACGTATCCAGCCCTGGGGCAGGCCGATATCTGGATTTTCTCCACCCATCGGCTCGCCCGAATTGATGACTCAAGCGCTCAACCATCCCGATGAAAAGGAACAGCTCAATGCCTACCGCAGCAGGCAAGATCCGCTATGGCGTAGTGGCCGGTGGTTCGATTTCCCAAGGCGCGTTCATGCCCGGCATCGGCCAGACCGACAACTCGGTAATCACTGCACTGGTCACCGGCGATGCGCAGAAGGCTACTCACCTGGCCGCCCAATATGGGCTCAAAGCCTATGCCTACGAGGAGTATGCGACGCTGTTAAGCGCCGGTGAGGTGGACGCGGTGTATGTTGCTACACCTAATTTCCGCCATCGCGAGTTTGTGATCCCCGCACTGGAGGCCGGTATCCACGTGCTGCTGGAAAAGCCGATGGGCACCAGCGAGGCGGATTGCAAAGCGATGATCGAGGCGGCGAACCGCTCGGGGGCAAAGCTGATGATCGCCTACCGCTTGCACTGCGAGCCTGGCACGCTGGACATGATCGAGCGTGTGCATGCAGGCCATTTCGGCGACCCGCGGTTGTTTACCTCGACCTTCACCCAACGGGTTAAACCTGGCAACCACCGGGCACAGAACGGTTTTGCTGCCGGGCCGGTGCCCGACATGGGCCCTTATCCGCTGAACATGGTCCGCCAGTTGTTCAATGCCGAACCGATCGAGGTCAGCGCGGTGGGGGTCCACTCGCCGGGCAGCACCCTGCAAACCTGGGACACGGTCACTGTGAGCCTGCGCTTTCCCGAAGAGCGGCTGGCGCAGTTCACCGTCAGCTACACGTTGCCAGACACCGAACGCTTCCAGCTGTTGGGTACAGAAGGCGAGATCGAAGCTTCGCCTTGCTTCGGCTACGGGGAAGGGGTCGCTATCAGTTACCGTGCCACGATCGGTGGCGAAACGCGTGTGCACGTCAACCCGATTGTCGACCAGTTTGCCGGGGAGACCGCTTATTTCTCCGACTGCATTCTGCGCAACGAAATGCCGGAACCTGACGGTGAGGAAGGCTGGCGCGACGTGCGGGTAGTGGCGGCAATCGAGCGCGCCTTGCTGACTGGCCAGCCACAACGCCTGGAGCCGTTGCCTGCGCGTGCGTTTGCCCGTCGGCGTCAGCAGCGCCGGGCCTTTGCGCTGGCAGAGGCGGCACCGATGATCAACACTGAATCGCC
Source organism: Pseudomonas sp. p99-361 (assembly GCF_003935475.1). Lineage (NCBI taxonomy): Bacteria > Pseudomonadati > Pseudomonadota > Gammaproteobacteria > Pseudomonadales > Pseudomonadaceae > Pseudomonas > Pseudomonas sp. p99-361. The sequence goes on from NZ_RHQO01000002.1 coordinate 59,235, forward strand.
TACTGAATAAAGCCGGTGGCTGCGCGCCCGGGGAGGGCGCGCAGGCCAAGGTCATGCCGCTCGCTGCTCTTCCTTGAGCAATTTCTTCTGCGCCTCCATGGCCAGCCCCATTTCCTCCAGCTCCTGCTTGCCCAACAGCTTACGGGCAGTGGGGAACAGCTCGCTTTCTTCCTCCTCAATATGGTGTTCGAGCAGCTCCTTCATCACTTTGACCCTGCCGGCGAACTCTACAGTGCCGGTTTCGGTGTGCAGCAAGTCCGGGATGACCAGCGAGTCGACAGTGCGGTGTTCCTCTTTGGCCTCGTAATACATCTTGGCCTCTTCCTTGCCACCGGCCTGCTTGATCGCCGGGTACAGGATCTCTTCTTCCAGGGCCGTGTGGATGTCGACTTCCTGCTTGATCCGTGCAAGCAGCTCGGCACGCTTCTTTACCGCGCGCTCGGTAGTCGAGGACAGTTCTTCGAGCAGTTTCTTCACCAATTGGTGGTCCTGGATCAACAGTTCGATTGCGTTCATGTGGTACCCCTCATAGGCGGGAAAAAGGTCACGGTCGCGAAGTGTTGAGCCAGCGCCAAGCGGCAAGGTTCAATGCGGTTGATCAGCGAACCTGCGTACTGAGCAGGGGAATGACCAAGTGGTCAAAAATTTCTGAATTTTCTAGCGTCGGTTCACTCCATTAGTCTGAATCGATGGAGGAGAGTCCAATGGCAGGGCAGCAGTTGTATGTGATCGAGTATGAGCTTCACGGTGAATTTCGCACCTTCATCATCCGCCTGGGGCGTATGGACAACGCCGAGGCCTGGCACTGGGCGAGCTGTGATGCAGGCGTAGGAATCATTCCCCGCTTTGGCCAGCACACGATTAAGAAGGTCAGCCGCCCCATGGCTGAGCGCTATGGCATCGGTAATGTGCGCTGGCGCGCCTCGGGGGATGGCCCGGAGTTCGTTGCCCAGCCCATTGATGTGAAGAAGTTCTCGAATGGCGGGCCGGGCAAAAGCTGATACCGCCTGCACGCCGCCTGCCGTTGATCCTGCTTTGGCAAGACTCGCTGAACTTCGTCGGGGGCTACAGATTCATGTTACCGGCCCTCATTACCACCACACAGCAGAGGATAAGCACCATGACAGCGTCAGAGAAGGACAAAGCCACCGAGCAGGCCGAAACCACCGGCGAACAGGAGCGCGACAACGATGCCCAGCGCCCGGATGGCTCCGGGGGCACTTCGCATGACTCCACCGCCCAGAAGGAAGCGCGCGAGAAGGGTGAGCACGGCGCCTGAGGCTGGGCGTGCTTGCAACCGCCAGGGTTCATTAGATCTCACCCATCAGGAGCCGACCTGTGCCGCGCATCATAACCCCCACCACGCCGGAGCATGAGGTCAGCGCGCACAACGCCCATATGTTCGGCTCACCCAAGGAGCGGCTGGATTTCTATCGCGGTGAAATCCAGTATGAGACCAGTATTCTTGCCAACCGCACCGACGCCTACCTGGCCGCACAGTCATTTCTGGTCATCGCGTTCGTGTCATCGATGGGTAACCTCAACCAGAGCTGGGGCGAAATGTTCACCCTGGTGGTGCCGCCGTTTCTGGCCCTGCTTGGCATACTCAGCTCGCTCAATGCCTGGCCCGGTATCCGCGCGGCCTATCGCATCATCGAGCACTGGCAACTCAAACAGAGCCATTTGCTGCGCAGCGAGCCGTTGATGGGCCTGGCCTATGACGAGTCGCCTCTGTTCAGTGAGACGGAAACATCACAGGCCGGGCACCGTAAGTCGCTGTTGTTCTCGCTGCGTACACCGTGGATATTCCTGGTGTTCTGGCTGATCCTGGGTGCCTATGCGGTGTTCATCCAGCTGGCCTGAGCAACGCCGCCGGTAGCAGACCTCGCCTCAACGATGGCGTGGTAACCCTGTGCCAACGCTCGCGGCCAGGTTACTTGGCGCAGCACCTGGAACCAGTATGACCTTGCGGCAGTCGTGGCTCTTCTGATCGAACATCTTGTAGGCGAAGGCCGCCTCCTCCAGGGCCATGCGATGGGTCACGATGAGTTCGGGTTGCAGGCGCCCGTTCTCGATACAGGTGAGCAGTTCGGGCAGGAACTTCTGCACATGGGTCTGGCCCATCTTGAAGGTCAGGCCTTTGTCGAAGGCATCGCCGAACATGAACCCGTGTACGTACCCGGCGTATACCCCCGGCACACTGACGATGCCCCCGCGGCGTACGGCGGCAATGCTCTGGCGCAGCGCCTTGCCGTTACTGCCCTCGATTTTCAGCGCGGTCAACACCGCTTCGGCGGTACTGCCTTTGGCTTCGAAACCCACCGCGTCAATCACGGCATCTACCCCACGCATACCCGGGGTGAGGCGGATGATGCTGTCGGCCGGGTCGTCGTCGTCCTCGATATTGATCGGCACTACGCCATAGGTGTCGTGGGCGAAGGCCAGGCGGTGCTGGTTGGCATCGACCATGAAGATGGTCTGGGCGCCCAGCATCCGCGCACAGGCGGCACTCAGCAGCCCGACCGGCCCGGCACCGTAGATCGCCAGCGTCGAACCCTGGCCCACCTGGGCGTTGGTAACCGCCTGCCAGGCGGTGGGCAGGATATCGGAGAGGAACAACACCTTGTCGTCGGACAGTGCCGTCGGCACCTTGAACGGGCCGACATTGGCCTTCGGCACGCGCACATACTCGGCCTGGCCGCCGGGCACGCCACCGTAGAGGTGGCTGTAACCGAACAGGGCGGCGCCGGGTGGGATGCTTTTCTTGTTGACGATGGCGCCGCGGCCTCGGTTGGTAGTTTCGCAGGCGGCGAACTGGTCGAGCTGGCAGAAGAAGCAGCTACCACAGGCGATCACGAACGGGATCACAACGCGGTCACCGACCTGCAAGTGGGTAACCCCGCGCCCGGTTTCTTCGACGATGCCCATGAATTCGTGGCCGAAAATGTCGCCAGCTTCGGTCTCCGGAATCCTGCCGTGGTACAGGTGCAAGTCAGAACCGCAAATGGCTGTGGCGGTGACTCGCAAGATGACGTCGTCGTCGTGCTCGAGGATGGGATCCGGAACATTGTCGACGCGAACGTCCTGTGGCCCGTGGTAAGTCAGTGCTCTCATGGATACGACTCCTGCGGTGGCTGCTTTCAAGATGGTCCATGCCGGGGAACTCGGCAAGTCGGCAATGTTCAGAAACGGCAATTTATTGGCAAATTCGGTGGGCCACATGCGCCGGCAGCGCAGGCCCGGCAGCGCTGCTGTCTGCATTGAGCAATCTGCCCGCTGTCGTTGTCCAGATTGGACCTGCATCGGTAATGATCGAGGAGTTTTCCGTGAGCAGTAAAAAGGCCCGCGTCAGTAACCAGGCTTCAGGGGATATTTCCGAGCTGCCCCACGACATGTTCTTCGCGGCCGTGGAAACCACGCGGATGCCCATGATCGTCACCGATCCCAACCGTGACGATAACCCCATCATTTTCGCCAACCGGGCGTTCCTCGACATGACCGGCTATGAGCTGGCAGAGAACCTCGGGCGCAATTGCCGGTTCCTGCAAGGCCCGGAAACCGATACCGAGGTGGTCGCAACCTTGCGTGAGAGCATCGAACAGCGTGTGGATATCGCCACGGAAATTCTCAATTACCGCAAGGATGGCTCCAGCTTCTGGAACGCGCTGTTCATCTCGCCGATCTTCAATGAGCGCGGCGACCTGATTTATCACTTTGCCTCGCAACTGGACGTCAGCCGCCGTCGCGATGCCGAGGACGCCTTGCGCCAGGCCCAGAAAATGGAGGCGCTGGGCCAACTTACCGGCGGCATCGCCCACGATTTCAACAACCTGTTGCAGGTGATGGGTGGGTACCTGGGGCTGATCGCCAATGAGGCTGACAAGACTCAGGTCGACCTCAATCGCATCCGCCGCAGTGTGGGGCACGCGCAGACGGCGGTGGAGCGCGCCAGCACGCTGACCAAGCAGTTGCTGGCCTTCGCCCGCAAGCAGAAACTGCATGGGCGCGTGCTCAACCTCAACCACCTGGTCGAGGACCTGCGGCCCATGATGGAGCGGACCTTCGGCGCCGATGTTCTGGTGGAGTTCGACTTCGAGGCCGACCTGCGCAATTGCCGCATCGACCCCACGCAGGCCGAAGTGGCACTGCTCAATATCTTCATGAACGCGCGCGACGCGCTGATAGGGCGCAAGCGCCCGCACGTGTTCATTGAAACCCGCAATGTGCTGGTCACCGACATCAACCATTCCTTCGACGGCCTTTTGCCCGGCAACTATGTCAGCCTGTCCGTGACCGACAATGGTATAGGCATGCCGGCCAGCATCCGTGACCGCGTCATGGACCCGTTTTTCACCACCAAGGAAGAGGGCAAGGGCTCGGGGCTGGGCCTGTCGATGGTCTACGGCTTCGCCAGGCAATCCGGGGGTGCTGCGCGCATCTACACCGAAGAGGGGGAAGGCACGACCCTGCGCCTGTACTTCCCCGTCGACGACGCCAAGGTCGTCCAGCAGCCCGCCGTGAAGACCGCCGAACGCAGTGGCGGCTCAGAGCGTATCCTCATCGTGGAAGACCGGCCGGATGTGGCAGAGCTGGCAAAAATGGTGCTCGAGGACTACGGCTACGCAGCCGACATGGTGCTCAATGCGCGGGAAGCGTTAAAGCTTATCCAGGCTGGCGAGCGCTACGACCTGTTGTTCACCGACCTGATCATGCCAGGCGGCATGAACGGCGTCATGCTTGCCCGGGAGGTGCGCAGGCTGCAACCGCAGATCAAGGTATTGCTCACGACTGGCTATGCTGAAAATTCGATCGAGCGCACCGACATCGGCGGCTCGGAGTTCGAGGTGATATCCAAGCCTTGCCAGCCCCATGACCTGGCACGGCGGGTCAGGCAGGTGCTGGATGGGCCTACCGGCGTCACCTGAGCCGCGGCCAGCGGCTGCACGACTGAGCAAGCCCTTGCAAGTTATTGAATTGTTTGCACCTGCTTGTGGTCCAACACTTGCGCTAGGGTCATAGGCTCTGTACACCTTCGTCTACAGCTTGGTCCGTGACCTGTACCAGCGTCACATGTCGGTGAGCAGCGGCTGCCGACATTGCCAGGATTATGACGCTCCCACAGAGGTGGATCATGAATAAAGAGGGGGTTGCCGCACCGTCGGCATTGAATACCCGTTCTGAATTACTCTCTATTGCAGATGATTCCTCGGAAAAATTGCGACTTGTGCTGGAGGCAGCCGCTATCGTCGGTACCTGGGTCTGGGATATTCCCAACGATCGGGTCACTGCAGACGAACGTTTCTCCCGTTCGTTCGGCATTCCTGCGCAGCAGTGTCAGGCCGGCATCCCCTTGGCTGAAGCGTTTTCGGCGATTTACCCCGATGACCGTGAGCGGGTGCATCAGGATATCCAGCGGGCAGTGGCCAACGGCGGAGCGTTTCGCTGTGAATACCGCGTGCGTAACGAGGACGGTGTCTACCACTGGATCGAAGCCAACGGCCATGCCGAGCTGGACCATAGCGGGCGAGCCGTGCGGTTCCCGGGTGTGCTCATGGACATCGAAGCGCGCAGGGCCGCCGAAGCGGAACGCGATCGGGTCTCGGCGCTGTTGCGCACATTTACGGCCGCCGTGCCGGGCGTGGTCTACGCCAAGGATCTCGACGGCAGGATGCTGATTGCCAACCACGGCGCGACGCAGCTGATTGGCAAACCGCCCGAATTCTACCTGGGCAAGACCGACCTGGAGTTCCTGGAAGACAAGGACCAGGCGCGCCAGGTGATGGAAACGGATCGGCTGGTGATGGGCAGCGGCAAGACCGTGCAGGTTGAAGAGCGGGTCGACATGCCCGATGGCTCGGCAACCACTTGGTTATCAGTCAAGGCCCCGCTGGTCGATGAAGCCGGGCAGATCATCGGCCTGATCGGCTCATCGATTGACGTTTCCGGGCGCAAGCAGGCGGAAGCTGAACTGCTGGAACTGAACCGCACGCTGGAAAAGCGGGTCTGCGAAGCGATTGCCGAGCGTGAGGCGGCGCAGGAGGCACTGCGCCAGGCGCAAAAAATGGAAGCCATCGGTCAGCTCACTGGTGGCATCGCCCACGATTTCAACAACCTGCTGGCAGGCATCATTGGCAGCCTTGACCTTGCCCGGATGCGCGGCAAGGCTGGGCGCACTGCAGACGTTGAGCGCTACCTCGAAGTCGCGCACCGGGCAGCGCAGAAGGCCGCAGCGTTGACCCACCGGTTACTGGCGTTTTCCCGTCGGCAGCCGTTGCTGCCCGTGCGCACCGATGTCAATGAGCTGGTCGAGGGTTTGAAGGACCTTATCAGCCGCACGGTCGGACCGTCGATTGCCCTCAAGGTCAATCTGAACGCGCAGTTGGCCACGTGCCTGGTTGACCCGGTACAGGTCGAAAACTCCCTGTTGAACCTTTGCATCAATGCCCGCGATGCCCTGGCGCAGAAGCCTGGCACGATCACGATCGCCACGGCCAACCATACCTTGGAGGCAGGCCCTGGGCTGGATGCCGAACTGCAGCCAGGCGAGTACCTGACCATCAGCGTCACCGACAACGGCATGGGCATGTGTGCAGATACGCTCGCCAAGGCGTGCGAGCCGTTCTTCACCACCAAGTCGATAGGCGAAGGCACTGGGCTGGGCTTGTCGATGGTCTACGGTTTTGCCAAGCAATCGGGTGGCCAGGTAAGGATCAGTTCTGAGGAGGGGGTAGGGACGCGGGTTGAATTGTCCCTGCCGGCAGAGAGGGGCCAGCCGCAGCTGGCGGGCCGTACAGCACTCGAGCATGGCCTGTGTGGCCGGTGGTCTGACCGTACTGTACTGGTCGTTGACGATGAACCCTCCGTGCGCCTGTTCGTCAGTGATGTGCTCGGCGGTTTGGGGTGTACGGTCATCGAGGCGGCGGATAGCCAGGCTGGCTTGCAGCTGTTGTCTTCCGACACACGCATCGATTTGCTGGTAACGGATGTCGGGCTGCCTGGCGGGATTGACGGTCTTCAGATGGCGTCGTCCAGCCGCCAGATTCGCAAGGCGCTGCCCGTTATCTTCATGACGGGTTTCACCAACCCGGCATTGTTCGAGCACGAGCTTCTGCGCGACCCATCGGCTTTACTGACCAAGCCTTTCGCCGTAGACGAACTGGTGGCCAGGGTACATGCCATGCTGGGCGCGCAGCCCGAACGGTAATCCCGGGGTTGGCAGGGCAGCTCTGCCCTCAAAGAATCGGTTTACCACCTGTCACGGCATAGCGCGACCCGCTGATGTAGCTGGCTTCGTCAGATGCCAGCAGCACGTAGATCGGCGCAACCTCGACGGGTTGCCCAGGGCGCCCCATGGGGTAGCCGGAGCCGAAGTTCCGGACCGCCTCATCGGGCATGGTCGCCGGAATCAACGGGGTCCAGATGGGCCCCGGGGCTACGCTGTTCACGCGAATGCCCTTTTTGCCCAGCAACTGCGCCAGGCCGGCCGTGAAGTTGGCGATGGCACCTTTGGTCGCCGCATACGGCAGCAAGCTGGGGGAGGGGTCGTCGGAGTTCACCGAACTGGTATTGATGATCGAGCTGCCCTTGGGCATGGAAGGCAACGCCGCCTTGCAAATGCGGAAAATGGCGGTGATGTTGATATCGAAGGTTTTCACCCATTCATCATCGTCAATTTCCTCCAGGGTTTCGTGGGCCATCTGGAACGCGGCATTGTTCACCAGTACATCGATGCGGCCAAACCGCTCGACGGTCTTGGCCACGATGGCCTGGCAGTGTTGCTTGTGCGCCAGGTCACCAGGCAGCAGCAGGCATTGGCGGCCTGCCGCCTCGACCCAGCGTGCGGTTTCCTGCGCATCCTCATGCTCGTCGAGGTAGCTGATGGCAACATCTGCACCTTCCCGGGCATAAGCGATGGCCACCGCCCGGCCGATGCCACTGTCGGCCCCTGTAATCAGGGCGATCTTGCCTGCAAGCCGGCCATGGCCGGTATAGGACTGCTCGCCGCAATCCGGGTATGGCTCCATCTTGCGCTGCGTACCAGGAACGCTCTGCGGTTGAGACGGGAACGGCGGGGTAGGGTAGTCGCGCATGGTAAAAGCTCCTGCAGTTGAGAATGCTCACACCGGTTCGAGCAGGCTGGTACCTGCGCGTTGGTTCCAATGCGCCGAGGAAGCGACGAGCGGTGCCACCCCTGCTCGTGAACCAAGGCGCGATTGCTTCGCGCTCCGGTCAGAAGCTTTCCAGCACGATCTTGCCCCGGGCCTTGCCGCTCTCGATGACGGCGTGCGCACGCCGGAGGTTCTCGGCATTGATTGCACCGAAGTGCTCACCCAGGGTTGTCCGCAGCACGCCCTTGTCGACCAGGCTGGAGACGCGTTCGAGCAGATGATGTTGCTTGATCATGTCGTCGGTCTGGTACAGCGAGCGGGTGAACATGAGCTCCCAGTGCAGCGACAGTGACTTGCGCTTGAGGGGCACCACATCCAGCTGCGCCGGATCGTCGATCAGCGCCAGCTTGCCTTGTGGGCGAAGCACTTCTACCAACTGGTCCAGGTAGGTATCGGTGTGCGTCAGGCTGATCACATAATCCACGCACTCGAGTTCATGCGCTGCAAGCTGAGCGGCGATCGGCCGGGTGTGGTCGATGACATGATCCGCACCCAGTTCCTCGATCCACTGTTGGCTTTCAGCCCTGGAGGCGGTACCGATCACCGTCAATTGGGTAAGCTTGCTGGCAAGCTGGATCAGGATGGAACCCACCCCGCCGGCAGCGCCGACCACCAGCAGGCTTTGCCCTTGGCCAGCCTGCTCTGCAATGCCCAGGCGGTCGAACAGCAACTCCCAAGCGGTGATGGAGGTCAACGGCAACGCCGCAGCATCAGCGTTATTCAAACTACGGGGCTTGTGCCCGACGATACGCTCGTCAACTACATGCAGCTCGCTGTAGCTGCCCGGGCGGTCGATGGCGCCGGCGTAGAACACTTCGTCGCCGGGCCTGAACAACGTCACTTCAGGGCCCACCTCGCGCACAACCCCGACAGCGTCCCAGCCAAGCACCTGTGGCTGTTGGCCGCCACGGCTTGCCCGTATTTTCGTATCGACCGGGTTTACCGCAATGGCCTTGACCTCGACCAGTAGATCCCTGGCACCCGCCTGGGGCGCGGGCAATTCTGTGTCGTAGAGCGACTGTGGGTCCTGAATGGGCAAACCGGGTTGGGTATAGACGACGGCTTTCATGGGTTGTATCCAGAGGCTGGGAAAGTGGGTGCAGGCTAAGCATTTCAATTGATTGGAAAAACAGCCTGCATGAAGCAAGACTTTCTCTGCAGGCGTGAAAATGCATTGAGGGCCTCGCGACCCGGCCCCGGTTTGCGCTTGCCCTGATGGGGCTGTGAAGTGATCAGGCATTCACTTACATGAATAGATAATGTGCAAATTCTGGAGAATCAGAATAAACAATCGAAAATCTTTTCGGCGGAGGCGTTTTTAGGCAGCACATTCCCCGGCGGGCGCATCATCATATTGACCAGCATGTGGCCTTACACGGGCCGCTTGCCTGCGGGGTGAATCTCACCCCAATCGAACCTCCCAAAAGGAACGCCATCGTGCACCACGTCAAATATGACCTGTCCGAAGCCCAGACCAGCCTTGAGTACATCCTCGAACAAGTCATCTATGGCACGGTGGTTGTCATCGTGCGCAATGGTATTGAAATTGCCCGGGTTACCGCAGTAGAAGGTTTGAGCCAGCGTGCTACGCGGCCCATGGCCACCCCGTATGAGCTGTAGCAACGCTGCAGGGGGCGCCACCCACCGGCTGAACAGGCACAGCGCTGCTGCACGCCTCGTCATAATATGCACCGCCCCCTGAATTTACCGCGTAAAGTGACCATTGAAGTCCAGCCCTACGCTGGCGCAGCGGGGCGAGCACTGGCGCGCGTACATCGATTAGCGGCTATTGTAGGAGGGCGGTAAGCGAACCGCCTTCGCCGCGTATGGAGGCTGGACGCGTTCCTGCACACTACAAAGGGAACCCTATGCAGCAGCTACCTACGGACGAAACGATCCGTGCAGCCTTGAATCGAACCCATGCACGCCTTCACCGACAACATGAGCTGGTGGTCGAGTTTGGCGTGGTGTCGTTGCAGGTCACAGAACTCGACCTGCTGCTGACGCGCGCCTGTGAAGTGGTTGCCGAGGGCATGAATACGCGCTACGCCAAGGTGCTCCAGCCTGAATTGGACGGCGACGGTTTCGTCCTGTCCCATGGGGTTGGCTGGGATGCTGCAGACATCGGCAGGGCTACCGTGGGTGCAGATGAAGCCAGCCCGGCAGGGTATGCGCTGGCCACCTACAGGCCGGTACTGTCGAACCATCTGGGCATGGAAAATAGGTTCCGCACCCCTGAGCTGCTGAAAAAATACGGTATCGAGCGCGCGATCAATGTACCGATTCGCGGTGTACTCGGCCCATTCGGCGTGCTTGAGGCCGACAGCAGCAATGGTGAGGATTTCGTGGAAAGCGACCTGGTGTTCCTGGAAGGGATCGCTACCGTCATTTCACTGGCTGCCGAACGGATTGCCGCAGGGGTCGAGGCGCCTCACCCCGACCCCTATTCCGAGACGATCCTCAATGCCAGCCCTGACTGGGTGGAGATCATGTCTGCCGACGGGCACATCGAATTCATGAACGAAGCTGGCCTGACCTTCATGAACACCAGCGCTGCCGAAGTCACAGGCCAGCGCTGGCATGAGCTGTGGCCAGAGGAATCGAGGTCGATTGTGTGGGAGGCGCTGTGTAAAGTCGGCGCTGGCGAGACCATTCGGTTCGAAGCGTATTGCCCGTTATCGGCTACTGAGCCGAAATGGTGGGATGTGACGGTGGCGCCGATCATGGGCGTGAATGGCCAGGTTGAGCGAGTGATCGCCGTTTCGCGCGACATCACCGCACGGCATCAGTACGAGGCCCAACTGCTGTCCCTGATCGAGGCGCAGAACACCAGGCAAGACCGCAGCGACCTCTATCTGGAGGAGATTCATCATCGGGTCAAGAACAGTTTGCACCTGGTGAACACACTGCTGCTGCTGCAGGCAAACCTGGCAGCCGACGCGGCGGTCAAGCTGCAGCTTGAAACCGCGGCTGGCCGGGTAGTCACCATTGCCAGTGTTCACGAGCGGCTGTACCAGACCGCTGAAGACCAAGGCGTGCATGCTGAAGAATATCTGAATGCATTGCTCGGCGATCTGGGCAAGGCCTTGGCAGACCGCAAGATCGTTCTGGAGGCAGATGATTTCGTGCTGCCGCCTGAACGTATGGCGCCCCTGGGCCTGGTCATCTCCGAGCTGATCACCAACGCGCTCAAGTACGGCAAAGGCACCATTGAGGTGCTGGTCAAGCATGCAGGCGACCATGCATTGCTCACCGTTCGCGATGAAGGCGATGGCTTCCCGGACAACTACCCCAAGCCGACGGGCACCGGCCTGGGTATGCGCTTGGTCAAAAGCTATTCCGGGTATGGTAGCGCCGCGGTGACCATCGACCGCCAGGCCAGCAAGAGCTGTATTCATGTCCGCTTCAAGCTCTAGCCTTGCCGGCTTTGGCAGCCTGCGTTATCGGCTGGGCAAGGCGTCCAGGGCCGGCGACCAGACGCCATGGCCACAACGTTCGCAGCAGCGCGTATCTTCAGCCTCATGGTAGGTCGCAAAGCCCCAGCCTACGCAGCTGTATAGCCCGGCCGCAGGCGGCGAGCTGTATTCGGGCCGGTGTTCGGCGGGCAGTACTGACAAGCCCGGGCGGGTGTCCTCGGCAGGGTACAGATACTGGCTGAGCTCGCCAGCGGTCTCCAGCAGCGTTCGACCGCAGGTAACCTCGCAATGCTCCGTGCGCAGCGGCCTGCGGCAATCGCTAAGCGGGCTGTTTACCTTTATTCGCTGGCCTGCAGTTTCGCCCATTGGCGGTAGGCCGCTTTCAGGCTGGCAGGCAAGCAGGGCGGATCACCCTCGATTTTACTGTGTGCCGGGTGGCTGCCCTTCCATTCCATCAGCCACGCGATCAGCGCTGGGCGCGTACCGGGGCAGGGGCCAACCTGCTGCTCGAGGGCATCGGCGATGGGGCCGAGGGTTTCGATGTAGTGGTCGAGTTTGGCGAGTGGGTCGTCCATGCTAGTGAACCTCTATCGATTGCGCAGCAGCGGCGCTACTGCCATCAGCGTATCTAGCATGGCACGGTCAGGGCTTGCAGTCTTCCATTGGCAGGCTCGCCTTTCTCCAGGGCCAGCAGAGCCGGCATGTCGAGTGTTTCCACCAGGCTGCCGCGCAGGTTGACGATACCTTGCCTGACGGGTGAGGGCGTTGCGATGGGGTCAGGTTGTGCCTGGCGTCCGGCAACCGGTTGATCTGCGTCAAATACCCGCGTTGGGATGAATGCCGTTGTCGTGAGCGCGTCAGTTGACAAACGTCAAGTCTGCCGAGCATGGCCCCGCACCATCCTGGCGGCGGTGGACTTGTCCAGGCCAGAGGATCAGATCGAGGGTTTCAATGACCAGATCATCAGCGAGGCGCTGAAACTGGCCTTGCAGTGCAATGCGCAAATCGAGTTGCTCTATGCCTACGACCTGGGCTCGATGTACCTGGACGCCGACGGTAGTCGGGAACACGCCTTCCTGTTCGACTCCAACTTGGCGCACACACTTCATGAAGCCCAGAGCGATGCCTTCCAGGCGCTGGCTGAGCGCAACGGCATAGCGGCCGAGCACCGCCATATGCGCATCGGTGACCCGGCCAAGGCGCTGGCCCTGTTCATGGACAACCATGACACCGACGTGCTGGTGATGGGCAGCTATCACCACCGCGGTATTGGCTGGTTCATTGGCAGTACGGCCGAACGGGTACTGCATCGCTTGTCGTCCAGTGTGCTGGTGATCTCGCCCGAGCGTTCTCAAGGTTGACTTGGCAGTTGTGATGGGCTGCACGACAGCACCTGCGGTGCGTTGGCACAGACACTGTTCGCGACCGTCAATGGAGGCTGCCTGCCAGCAATGCCATAATGTCGACGTCGGTGTTTCCCTTACGTGGCATTCTTCGAGGCGCTGTGCATGAACGATTTCACCCCTTGGACGGCGCTGGCAGGCGGCGCCTTGATCGGCCTGGCTGCTGCGCTGTTTGCCGTGGCCAATGGGCGTATCGCGGGTATCAGCGGCCTGCTCGGGTCGTTGCTGCAACGTGGCGGAGAGGGGCGTGGCGAGAAAGCGTCATTCCTGCTTGGCATCCTCGCCGCGCCGTTGCTGTGGCAACTGTTTACGGCCCTGCCGCCTGCGCACTTTACGGTTTCGCCCGGGTGGCTGGTCGCCGCCGGGCTGCTGGTCGGCCTCGGCACCCGTTACGCCGCAGGCTGCACCAGCGGCCATGGTGTGTGTGGCCTTTCCCGATTGTCGCCGCGCTCGGCAGTAGCAACGCTGAGTTTCATGGTGGCCGGGTTTGCCACCGTCTCTATCCTTCGTCATGTGCTGGCAGGTAACTGACATGCAGCGGCTCAGTGGTTTTCTGGCTGGCGTGTTGTTCGGCCTGGGGTTGTTGCTCTCCGGCATGGCAAACCCCGCGAAAGTGCTCGGGTTTCTCGACCTGGCAGGGCGCTGGGATGCCTCCCTGGCGCTGGTCATGGTTGGCGCCATCGGCATCGCGTTGCTGCCCATGACCTGGGCGCGGCGGCACAGCGTGGCGTTGCTGGGTGGCCGGATGCAGTTGCCGACGCGGCGCGACATCGACCGGCGGCTGGTGGGCGGCAGCCTCATGTTTGGGGTCGGTTGGGGGATCGCTGGCATCTGCCCGGGCCCGGCACTGGTGCTGCTGGTAGGCGGATACTGGCAAGCCTGGCTGTTCGTGGCGGCCATGCTCGTGGGCATGCTGGTATTCAGCGCCGTGGAAGCGTCACGCCGCTGAATTGAAAGGCGCGCCCACGCGCCTGCGCCGACTAGTTTGCGGGCACGAGGATCACGAAGTTCTTTTTCATGTCCTCCAGCACAGTCCACTTGCCTTTGGCGCCGGGCTCGATGATGAACGTGTCGCCTGCGGCGAGGGTGACCGGCGCACAGCCGTCGAGCTCGATCACGCAGCGCCCGCTCAACACATGGCAGAATTCCCAGACTTTGTAGTCGATACGCCACGCTCCGGTACTGGCCTCCCATTCGCCGGAAATACGACCCTGCTGTTCATCGTGGTAGTACTTGGACGTCAGCGTGTGCGGGTCGCCTTCCACCACCTCTTCGAAGAAGGGCAGGTCGCGCACCGGTTGGATATCCCTTTCGCGGAACACGGTCAGTTTCTGGGTCATGGTTATTTCTCGAGCGGGTTGGGGGTTAGGGCGATACATCAAATAGGCTTCGCCGGTGACGGCGAGCATCGGGTGCGGCACGATCTGGCAGGTTTTCACGATCTTGAAGCCATGGCGTTCGTAGAAGCGCCGTGCACCGTGGTTTTCCGCGTAGTCGATCAGGCACAGGCCCTGCAAGCCGAGGTCCTCGGCGCGTTGCTGGGCGTGGCGAAGGAACTGCACGCCCAGGCCCTGGCTGCGCCAGGCCTCATCCAGGGCCAGGCTGGAGATGTACAGGGTGTCGGGTATTTCCATGTCGGCGTAAGGCGCGAGTACCGGGTCTGTCTCGACCTGCCGGTCAGGGGCCGCATGCAGTGCATAGCTGTGCATCATGCCGATGACGCGACCTTCGCAGGTGGCCATCAGGCAGTTCTTGTATGAAAAATCGCCCTGTTCCCTGGCATAGCGAGCCGCACCCACACTCAGCAATGCTTCTCCCGGCGCGGCCAGCTTGCTCCATATGTAATCGGCCATGCCTTCTGATGTCAGTTGAAAGAAGCGCGCGATATCGGGCGCGTCCGAGGCCTCGGCAGGTCTGAAGTGGGTAAGCATGTCCAGGGCTTCCATGGGATCGGGTGGCGGGGTGGCGGGTTTACACCGTTGACCGGGGGAGGGTAGGTGCTTTGCAGGGCGGGCATGATGCTCCAGGCGAACACTGTCGGCACAATGCGCGACGGTACGAACATGCATTTGGGTGCATCTGCCAGCCAGGACGTTCTCCCAGTCATCAATGCCCGAGACAGCTGCAGCATCAGATCGCGACCTCACCCTCGCTATCTTCGTTCAGGTTTACCGGGTGATTTGCGTTGGCGAGCATGGTTTGCGCCAAGTCTTCCGGCAGGGTGGTGAGGTTGCGTCCGCTTCGGATATCAGCCTCCAGCAAACCCAGGAACACACTGATGGCAGGGTCTTCATGGGTGGTTTCAACGCGGCGGATTCGGCGCTCTCTCATGTAACAATCCACAACTTATCGATTTAGCGGGGGGCTTGTGGGAGCGGGCATGTCGAGGCGTCGAACCGCCGCGAATACCGGCGTAGCCGGTGCCAGCCACCGCGTTGGATTCTTCGCGGCGGTTGGACGCCTCGACACGCCCGCTCCCATACAGCCCGCGAGTCGCTTGCGAATTGGGAACTCTGCGCGACAGCGCAACCCGTAGGGCTGTGTGATCGCCCAGGAAGTGAGAGCTGTGCAAGCGATGTGTCGATTCTTGTATTGAAGCTCAGCCATTAACCGGATTCATCGCCCCTAAAGACTGTCCGGATCCCCAAAAAACATTTGGGCATTCATATAAATCAAAAGGTTATGAACGGAAAATTGGATTTGTACACTAATCAGCGCTTTGCAGGGTGCTTATTAAACTGCATCGCTTACAAAATAGTTAAGGGTTTAATTAAATTCCGCCCGAAATGGATCACTAGGCGATGACGCACATCCGCAACAAGCAGCCTCTCAAGGGGGTGTACCTGTAGTTTTCTGAAAAAGATCAGCGAAAGGTGAGCGTGAGGTGTACACAACTGAGCGAGTCGAGCAACCCCTTCAGGTGTTACCTTCCTGTCGGTGAAGATGAAGAGACACAGGTAGAAGTCGCAGAACGCCCTCCCACAATTACCTGCGAGGATTTATCGTCACTTGGTATTCTGCCCGATAACATTTTTTGAATGGTGAATGGAACCTTGATACTGTGCATCGTCACAAACCGGGTTATTGAATTTCTGCTGCTGAAGGTCTGGCTGAAGCAGTGGATACGCTTGGAAATTCAGACCTTGTTCAATTACTCCAAAGATTTTGTCGAGGACGTCTGAATACGGGATGCCTGGATTCTTCTTCCACAGATCGTGTGCAGCGAGATGCGCATAATCTAGTGCCCACACCAGCACTGTTGGGCGAATATCCTGGACGGAGTCGGTGCCCATACGTAGGGCGATCATTTTGACGATTGAATCCCTGCGTTCTACAGAGTTTTGCAAGTTCTTGGCCCTGACGAGCGGGTGACTGCGCAGCAACTCCTGTAAGGTCATGAAACGGTCGGCATCGAAACCGTAAGAGCCGCTCTCGCAACCCCTGACCACCTCCACCGCCGCATGGTGAATCGCACTCAGCGCGGGCTCGCCGGTGGGCCTACGGTTGAGCGCGGCCATGAAATCCTCATGCTCGGCTTCCTGGTAGTCGAGCACCACATCCTCCTTCGACGCGAAGTAGCGGAAGAAGGTCCGGGTGGAGACATCGACCTGCTCGGTGATGTCCTCTACGCGGGTCTCATCGAAACCTTTCACGGCGAACAGTTCGTAGGCGGCTGTGATCAGGGCCTCACGCAGCATGAGCTTCTTGCGCTCGCGGCGCCCCACTTCTTGTTTTTCTGTCACTCCAGCGCTCCTCTATTTGGCCCCATCAATGGGCAAATGGGGAATTATGGTTCTTATCTGCCATTTGCGCAATTTTATTAAAATTCACAGTAGTAAACATGTCTCTTGACATAAATTGTCACCGAGAGACATTATTCGCGCGGTCTCAGGAAGCAGGGTGTCGTCACCTTGGCATGGCTCCTGAACAAGGGAGCTGCACGGTGCGGTCCTGAACAGGAATCCACCATCTAAATGGAGTTAGATAAGCCATGAACGTCGCGATCAATGCCGGTCAACCGGCCCCCCATCAAACGCAGGCCCTGAGCGCCTTTGCCCTGGATGTCTGGGTGGAGGCACAGCGTGGCCTGCAGACTCACCAGTTCACCGTGGCGCTGAGCCTGCGCCTGCCTTCGACCATCGGCCCGCAAGCGCTGCATGAGGCCGCCGGGCGTGTGATGCAGGGCGAACCGGCCTGCACCCGCGTGCATGGTGAGCGTCAAGGGATCGCCCAGGCCGTGAACGCAGGGGCACCGAGTGCCGTGCAGAGCTGCACCTTCGTCGATGAGGCCGATGCCGAGGCGTTTTTCGAGCAATGGGCACACAAGGTCTGGGACCTGACGGGCGAGCCGTTGCTCAACGTGGCGGTGGGGCAGTGCGCGAGCCGCACCTGGCTGATAATTCGTGCCCACCACCTGGTTGCCGACAGTTGGGCGCTGGATGTGCTGGCCCGCAAGATTCTCGACGCCCATGACGGTGGCAGCGTGCGTTTGCGCCAGGCCTCGCAGTCAGGGCGTGCGCTTGCCGCAGCGCTGGCACCCGGTGACTACGCGCAGGCCATCGACGAGGTGGCGGGGCGTTACGGCGAGGCGGTGCCGATGCTGTTCGGCAAGTCCGGGGTCGCCGCCTGCTCCAGTGCGCCTGCCTACCGGCGCAGCTTCCGCCTGGCGGCCGATGACGTGCAGCAGGCACTGGAGGGCGGCATCACACCGTTCATGAGCGTATCGGCGGCACTGGCCGTGCTGCTGTCCTGCCAATATGGCAGCGAACGTTTCTTCATGGGGGTGCCGTTCCTCAACCGCGATGCCGATAACCTGGTCGAGGTCGGCCAACGCGCCAACACGCTGCCCGTCGCCGTGTCGGTCAACGAGCAGCAGACCTTCCGCGAGATCGCCACGGCAATCAAGCAGGAGGTGGCGTTTCTCAAAGGCCGCCAGTCGCTGCCGTTCGGCCGCCTGGTGTCGACGTTGGCGCGCGCGGGCCACCCGCGCCAGCTGTTCGATGCAAGCATTTCCTACCTGCGTTATCCGGCCCATCACCTCGACGGCCTGGGGGTGGATGACCTGCGCAGCGTCGCCCATGTGCACAGCCAGGACGCCGTGGCCATCCACCTGCACAGCTATGGCGATTGCGCCGCCGTACGCGGCGAGGTCTGCCTGAACAGCAGTGCGTTCGCCAACGAGCGTTGCGCGGCCGAGTTCCTCGACACCTTCGTGCAACTGGTCGAATGCTTCCAGGACCACCTCGACCAGCCGGTCTCGGCGATGAACCTGCTGACCGCAGAGCAGGCCAACACCCTCGAAGGCTTCGAGGACGGCCCCTGCGTTCCTTACAGCGAACACGAGACCGTGATGTCATTGTTCGAGGCCTGCGCGGGGCGCAACCCGCAGCAGCGCGCGGTGCTGTGCGACGACGGTACTGAGCTCAGCTATGCCCAGCTCGATGCCTGGGCCGCGGCGGTGGCCGTGGCGCTGGAGCAGGGTGGCGTGGGCCGGGGCGACATCGTCGCGGTATCGCTGGCGCGCTCACCACGCATGCTCGCGGCCATTTTCGGCGTGCTCAAGACCGGGGCCGCCTACCTGCCGATCGACAGCGAGTACCCCCAGGACCGCATCCAGTACATGCTCGAAGACAGCCAGGCGAAGCGGGTGATTTCCGACCTGCCCCAGGTCATCGCCCAGGACGACCCGCGCTGGTTCGACATCGACGCCGTGGCCAGCGGGCGCATCGCTGCGGGGCAGGGCAGCAGCAAGGCCCGTGCCCGCGACCCGGCATATGTCATCTACACCTCAGGCTCCACCGGGCGCCCGAAAGGCGTGGTGGTCGAGCATCACAGTGTGGTCAATCGCCTGGAGTGGATGCAGGCGCTCCACCCGCTGGACGCCACCGACGTGATCCTGCAGAAGACCCCGGTGTCTTTCGACGTCTCGGTCTGGGAGCTGTTCTGGTGGAGCATGACCGGCGCCAGCGTGGCGCTGCTGGCTCCTGGCGCCCAGCGCGACCCGCGGGCGCTGATCGACGCTATTCGCACCCAGGGGGTCACGGTGGCGCACTTCGTGCCTTCGATGCTCGAACCCTACGTCCAGGCCTTGGTCGATGACCATCAGCTGGCGGATTCGGTGGCCAGCCTGCGCTGCCTGTTCACCAGCGGCGAGGCCTTGAGCCCGGCTGTGGTCAACCGCTATCGCCAGCTGTTCGGCGAGGGCCGGCGTGCGCCACGGCTGGTCAACCTGTACGGGCCGACCGAGGCGACCGTCGATGTCACCTACTACGAGCTGGCGCTGGACGGCCCGGCCGACATCGATGTTGTACCAATCGGTTTTCCGATTCACAACACCTCGATCCGCATCGTCTCGCAGCACGGTGTGCGCCAGCCCATCGGCATTCCCGGCGAGTTGCAGATCGGCGGTGTGCAACTGGCCCGCGGTTATCTCAATCGCGCAGAACTGACAGCCGAACGGTTTATTACCGACACCCACGACAACCGCCGCTGGTACCGCTCCGGTGACCTGGCTTGCTGGGCCGAGGACGGTTCGATCTTGTACCTGGGGCGCATGGATGGCCAGGTCAAGATCCGTGGTAACCGTATCGAACTGGGTGAAATCAAGAGCGCTATGCTGGCCCAGGCACAGGTGCTCAATGCCGAAGTGCTGGTGGAGGAGGACGAAGTTCGCGGCAAACACCTGGTGGCCGTGTACGTCAGCCGCGAGCCCCTTGATGAGCGCAGCCTGCGGCGGCAACTGGCAACCCGCCTGCCGGCGTTCATGGTCCCCGCGCGGTTTGTCGCGCTGGCACAGATGCCTCTCACACCCAACGGCAAGTTCGATCGCGCCCGGGCGCTGCAGGCGGCCTCGGGCGAGACGGTGGCGAGGTTGGCGCTGCCCGAAGGCGAACTGCAGTCGCTGGTTGCCGGCATCTGGTGCAAGGTCCTGGGCCAGCAGGCAATTGCCTGCGACGACGACTTCTATTCGCTGGGCGGCGATTCGATCCTGATGCTCAAGGTTCGTTCGGAGCTGGAGCATCATGGCTACGAGGCCGACCTCTCGGCGTTGGGCGAGCATACCCGCCTGAGTGCCCTGGCCCACTGGCTGGGGGAGCAGGGCCAGGGCACCGCGCAGGCTCGCGAAGCCTTGCCGCCGTTCGCCCTGGTCAGCGATGTGGAGCGCAAGCGCCTGGGTGAAACCTGTGTCGATGCCTACCCGGTCTCGCAGTTGCAGCTGGGCTTGCTGTTCCACAGCCGCGAAACTCGCCAGGCGCGGGCCTACAAGGACGTGTTCCGCTACACCCTGGACTGTGATTTGGATGAGCCTGCGCTGCGGCATACGCTGGCCGGTGTGATCGAGCGCCACCCTGCGCTGCGCACGCGCTTCAACCTTAACGATTACGGCAGGCCCTTGCAGTTGATCGGCAAGTACCTGGCCGTCGATGACGTGCTGGCAGTGGCCAACCCCGAGGCGGGCAGGCGCGAGCGTGACATCGAACGGCACATGCAGGCGTGGGCGCGGCACGATTATCGCTTCGCCGAGGGGCCGCTGTTCAACGTCACCGTGTTCCCCGGCGCAGCCGACGGCGGCATCGACCTGATCCTGAGCTTCCACCACGCGATCCTCGATGGCGGCAGTGTCGCCAACCTGATGCGCGAACTGCTGCTGGCCTACGCCAACGGTGGCCAGCCCGACCTGCAGTATTCGCCGCAGGCCTTGCCGAACCCATCTCTGTTCATCCAGGACGAACGGACGGCGCTGGCCGAGCAGGCGCACCGCAGCTACTGGCAGGCCTACCTGGAAGGCGCTGCCAATACACTGCCGGCCGGCCTGGCAGGTTACCTGGATGCACCGACGCAAGGGGTGTTCTGCTACCGCTTCGAAATCGACCGGCTGCTGGATGCCGCCCTTGGCCGGGCGGCAAGGGCGGCGCACCTGCCGATCAAGTTGTATTACCAGGCTGCCCACTGCCTGGCGATCGGTGCCATGAGCGGCGTGCGTGAGGTGACCACCGGGGTGGTCACCCATGCCCGGCCGGAAATCGCACATTCCGAGCATATCCTTGGGCTGTTCCTCAATACCTTGCCGCTGCGCGTCGAACTCGACGGCCACTGGCAGGGGCTGGTCGAGCGCCTGAACCGGCTCGACAAGCACAGCCACAGGCATCGTCGCCTGCCGTTGAGCGCCATTCAGGAAAGTTGCCCGGGGTTGACGCTGGCGACGGCGTTCAACTACATCCACTTCCACGTCCTGGAAGATGTCTCGACCCGGGCCGGCATCGGCATTCGTGCGTTCGAGCCGCTGGAAGAGACCAGCTTCGCCATTCTTGCGAACGTGATGCGCGACGTCTCCGGCGACGGTGTAAGCGTGCGGGTCGACATGGACGCATCGCGCTATGCCCGCGAACAGGCACGGGTCTATGCCAGCCTGTTCAACCAGGCGCTGGCCGGCATGGCTCATGCGCCTCAGGCGCCGGTGGCGATTGGCCGCTCAATCGCCGAAGCCGGCCAATGGCTGCTGCCTGGCAAGGATGATGGCTTTGTTCCGCTGCCCAGGCAGATAGCCGAAATGGCGCGTCGGCGGCCCCAGGCCGCGGCGCTGGTCGGTGCCCAGGGCCAGTGGGACTACGCCAGGCTGTGGCGTGAAGTGTCCACGCTGGCGGCACGCCTGGCAGATGCCGGGGCGGCCCAGGGCGATGTGGTCGGCGTGGCGTTGCCCAGGTCGTTCGAGCAAATCGCCACGGTGGTGGCCATCGCCGCCCTGGGCGCGGTGTGCCTGCCGATCGATCTGGCCTATCCGGCCAGCCGCATCGAACTGATCCTCGGCATGGCCACGCCGAAGCTGGTAGTCACCCGTGCCGAGGTCGATGGCCTGCCGGGCCAGGTGCCACAGCTGGTGCTCGACGCCGCCGCGCCTTCCGGCCTGAAAGGCTTGGCGCAGGTCGCGTTGATCGAGGCGGACGACCCGGCCTATATCCTGTTCACCTCGGGTTCCACCGGCACGCCCAAAGGCGTGACCATGCCCCACCGTGGGCTGGCCAATCTCGTGGCCTGGCAGAACCGCGTCGGCAGCGGCGCGGTGGCATCCACCCTGCAGTACGCGCCGTTGAGTTTCGACGTGTCGTTCCAGGAAATCTTCGCCAGCCTGGCGGCCGGTTCTACCTTGCACGTGATCGGCGAAGCCGAGCGACGCGACCCGGCCGCGCTGTTGCGCCACCTCGACGAACACGCCGTGCAGCGCGTGTTCCTGCCTTACGTCGCGTTGCAGCAGCTGGCCGAGACTGCCGCCACCCTGGACCTGTACCCCCGCTCCCTGCGGGTGGTCGGGTCGTCCGGTGAGCAACTGCGCGTCACCCCGGAAATCCGCACGCTGATGCAGCACCTGCCGGCCAGCCTGCTGGAGAACCAGTACGGGCCGACCGAAACCCACGTGGTGACCAGCCACACCATGAGCGGCGACCCTCGGCGTTTCCCGGCATTACCGCCGATCGGGCGGCCGATCGATGGTGTCGGGGTACTGATCCTCGATGAGCACGGGCAGTTGGTGCCCGATGGCGTGCCAGGCGAGCTGTGCATCTACGGCCAGGCGCTGGCCAGTGGTTACTACCGTGCCGCAGAGCTGAGCGCCGAGAAGTTCGTGGCCAACCCCCATGTACCGGGCCGCGTCTACTACCGGACCGGCGACATCGGTATCCGCGCGTTGCAGGGCGAAGTGATCAGCCTCGGGCGCAACGACAGCCAGGTGAAGGTGCGCGGTTATCGGGTGGAGCCTTCGGAAATCGAACTGAAGATCCTGAGCTTCTTCCAGGCCTTGGGCGAACCGGTCGAAGTGGCCGTGATCGCCCGCCCGCGCGACCAGCTCGATGCTTACCTGGTGGCCTACCTGGTGAGTGCCGGCGGGCACGACGAGCAGCTCGATGCGCTGCGCGCAGCACTGGCCGAACAGCTGCCGGCGTACATGGTGCCGACCCACATCGTGAACATCGACCGCATGCCCACCACCCCCAGCGGTAAACGCGACGATGCCGCCTTGCGCGCGCGGGAGCTGCACCTGGGGGCCCGTCAGGGCCTGCGTGAGCCGCGTGGCGAGTATGAGACGCGCCTGTGCCAGCTGGCCTCCGAGCTGCTGAAGATCCCGCAGTTGGCCCCTGAACAGAGCATCTTCGATTGCGGTGCCACCTCGCTGACGGCCATGCGCCTGGTGGTGCTGGTGGAGAAGCTGTATGGCATCAACGTGCCGTTATCGGCGTTCGTCAGTGCGCCGACCATGGAAAAGCTCGCGCAACTGATCGAGCGCGACGGCGGGCAGCTCAAGTTCGACCCGCTGGTGCCGCTGCGCCGCACAGGGCAGCGCACGCCATTGTTCCTGGTGCACCCGATGGGCGGCAACATCCTGTCGTACCTGCGCATGCTGCCGCACCTGCCGCAAGACCAGCCGCTGTACGCCCTGCAGGCCTCCGGCGTGGATCTGGGCTCGCAGCCGATCGCCAGCGTCGAAGCGCAGGCGGCGTTCTACATCGAAGCGCTGCGCAAGGTCCAGCCACACGGCCCGTACCTGATCGGCGGCTGGTCGTATGGGGGGTTCGTCGCATTCGAGATCGCCAACCAACTGATCGCCGCCGGCGAGCGGGTCGACAATGTGCTGGTGCTCGACACCATGGCCTTGAGCGACCAGGCCCGTGGCAAGGCCAGCGACGACGGCCTGCTCAGCTGGTTCTTCTGGGAGCTGCTGTGGACCTCGCGCGGCAGCGAATTGCCGGTGCAACTGGTACCTGCGCATATCGAAAGCCTGCAGGCGCGCTTCGACTACATCACCGACCACGCCATTGCCATCGGTGCCATTCCCGAGGGCAGCACCAAGGCCGTGATGCAGCGCCTGTTCGAGGTCTACCGCAACAACTGGGATGCCGCCACCGAATACAACTACCAGGCCAAGCGTCCACCCCTGGACATCACCCTGGTGCGTGCGCGCAAGCCGTTGCCGCGGATCCTGCGGGAAATGCACGACACCATCCGCAGCGAATACAACGACCCGCTCAACGGCTGGGCGGCGAAGACCTCGGGGCAGGTGCGCCTGGTGGAGGTCGAGGGCGATCACCTGACCATCATGGAGGAGCCCTTCGTCGGCCCTCTGGTCGCGGCAATCATGGATGAAATTCAACGAGGGAGCGCGTCATGAGCAGTAAACCTGTGGCACTGATCATTGGTACCGGCATTGGCGGGCTGTCCGCCGCCATTGCCTTGAAAAAGGCGGGATGGGGTGTACGTCTGTACGAGAAGTCGCCGTCCCTGCGGGCCTCGGGGTCGGGCCTGTCGGTGATGTCCAACGCCAGTGCGGCGATGCAGAAATTACTCGGTGTCGACCTGGGGCTGGAGCGCTACGGCGCTCCGATCCTCGACTTCGAGATTCGCCACCGTTCGGGGCTGTTGCTCAAACGCCTGCCGTTCCAGGAAATCGCCGAGGCGCAAGGGGCGCCCAGCGTCTGTATCTCGCGTGAAAACCTGCAGCGGGCATTGCTGGACACCCTGGGCGAGGCACCGATCGAGTTGGGCAAACGCTTCGCCGGTTTCGAACAGGACGCGTCCGGTGTGCAGGTGCGTTTCGAGGATGGCAGCGTGGCGGCCGGCGACATCCTGGTGGGTGCCGACGGCTACCACTCGGCGGTGCGCGAGGCCATGGGCGTGCGCAGCGTGGTGCAGGAGGCCGGCTATATCTGCTGGCTGGCGCTGGTCCGATACAGCCACCCGCAGATCACACCGGGCTATGTGGTGCATTACTGGGGCAAGGGCAAGCGGGTCGGCATCATCGATATCGGCGATGGCTGGGTGTACTGGTGGGGCACAGCCAACATGCCCAACCGGCAGGCCCAGCAGTGGCAAGGGTCCAGTGCCGATGTGGCGCAGGTGTATGCCGGCTGGCCGGCGATCGTCGGCGACATCATGCGCAGCACCCCCAGCGAGTCGGTGACCAGCGTCGATGCCAAGGACCGCTCGTTCCCGGCCACCTGGTCCCAGGGGCGGGTGACCTTGCTGGGCGATGCGGCGCACCCGATGCTCACCAGCCTTGGCCAGGGGGCCGGGCTGTCGATCGAGGACGCCGCGGTGCTGGGCCATGTGCTGGTCGACGGCAGTGACCCGGTGGCGGCCCTGCGCCGCTACGAGACACTGCGCCAACCGCGCGCCCGGGCGATCGTCGATGCTTCGCGGGCGCTCAGCGAGGTCGAGCAGTACGACCGTTTCATCCCGCGCCTGAAGCGCGACATGGGCATGCTCCTGGCCCCGGCCAGGAGCATGCGCGAACGCCTGCAGGCATCGCTGCTGTTCGATGACCGCGCAGTACTCAGCCAATAAGCCACCACGACCCGACAAGGAACTGTCATGCACAAGAAATCCGTACTCGTCACCGGCGCCTCTTCCGGGCTGGGCCACGCCGCTGCATTGTTGCTCGCGCAACAGGGCTTCCAGGTATTCGCCGCCGCGCGCACTGTCCACGGGGTGTTCGACGCGGTCCCGGGCGTAGAGCCAATCCGCCTGGATGTGGGCTGCAGCGATTCGGTCGCGGACGCCTTCGCGCGCATCGCCGAGCTCAGCGATGGCCGACCGCTGTGGGGGCTGGTGAACAATGCCGGGATCTGCGTGCCCAGCCCGCTGGAGCTGTTGAGCCCGGACGAACTGCGCCGCCAGCTCGAGACCAATGTGGTGGGCCAGCTGCGGGTGACCCAGGCGGCGTTGCCGCAATTGCGCCGCTGCGCAGGGCGAGTGGTCAACGTCACGTCCGGCCTGGGCAGTATTGCCGTGCCGTACCTGGGCGCCTATTCCATCGCCCAGTTCGCCAAGATGGCGTTCACCGATGCCCTGCGCCGCGAGCTGGAGCACTCGGGCGTGAGTGTCAGCGTGGTCCAGCCCGGCGCCATTCACACGCCGATCTGGGGCAAGTTCGCCAGCACCGGCCAGCAGGTACTGGCCCAGGCCGAGGGCGAGGGCCGCGCCATCTACGGGCCGTCGTTCGGTGCGTTTCTCGAAGCCAGCGAGGCGCTGGCAAGTCAGGCGACCACAAGCGAGGAAGATTTCGCCCAGGTCATCCTCGAAGTCTTGAGCTGCGCGGCGCCTGAAACGCACTACTGCGTCGGCGCGGACGCCGCCGAGTTCGTGCGCATGGCGCGCACCCAGGGCGCACGCGAGCTGGATGCCTTGTTCAGTGCGCAGATGCCGGGCCGCAAAGCCTTTGCCACTGCCGTGGAAACGGACGGCGCCGCATGAACGCGCGCAAGCTCAAGGCCTGGCAGGCGCAACATGGGCCACTGCTGGAGGCGGCCATCGAGGCCGTGCGCACACGGCAGCCGTTCAGCCCGTTTTCCGATGAGCTGGGCGACTACGACAGTGCACAGATAGAGCAAGGCGAGAGCCGTTTCAGGCGCCTGCTCGACGCGCCGTTCCACGTCACCCCGCAGGTGCCGGCCGACGTGGACCCGCGCTGGGCAGGTGGCGAACGCTCGCCCTACGGCTTCGAGCTGGGTATCCGCTACCGGGTCGAAGCATTCCCGCTGCTGGCGTGCCGGGCCGAGGCGGCCAAGCGCAAGTGGCAGCAGCTCGATATCGGCCTGCGTTGTGCCTTGCTGTGCGAGGTCATCACCCGCCTGCACGAGGATACCTTCCTGTTTGCCCATGTTGGCATGCACACCAGTGGGCATGGCCTGTTCATGGGGTTTCACGCCAATGCGGTGCACGCCCAGGCACGTGCGCTGGAGTCGGTGGCCCAGGTGCTGGCGGCTGCTCGCGAACTGAGTGGCGGGTTCGAGGCAGAGCTGGTGGTGGGGCAGGGCGCCAGCCAACGCCTGTCACGCCAGTTCGCGACCATGCCGGTGGGCCTGTCGCTGGTCTACGCCGGACGGGTGGTGCCGACCTGGGGCGCTTATCCCGGGTTGTTCGCTTCGCTCGCGGCGGGTTGCCCGGTGGTGGTCGTCGGCCATGACCAGGCGGTGTTGCCGATGGCCCTGACGGTCAAGGCACTGAAGGCGGCCTGTGCGCAGGTCGGTGTGCCCCATGACATCGTCAACCTGTTCCACAGCGACGACCCGGCCGCCTATCGGCAGGCGGCGCTGCACCCCGACGTGCGACTGATCGACTACATGGGCGCGGCGGAGTTCGGCAGCTGGCTGCGCCAGCATGCCTGGCAGGCGCGGGTGATGACCCAGCAAAGCGCCCAGACGCCGGTGTTCCTGCATTCGACCCACGACTACGACGGCATGCTCGAGAATCTGGCCTTTGGCTTGTGCTCGTTTTCGGCGCAGCTGTGCACCTCGCCACAGACCTTGTACGTGCTGCCTGAAGGCATACGCCTGGCGGACGGCGTGGTGTCGGTGGCGCAGTTCGAACATGACCTGGTCGAGCGGGTGGAGCAGGTGCTGGCGCGCTTCCCCAGTGCCCGCGAGCTGCTCGGGGCATTGCTGGACGCGCAGAGCCTGGCCGAGATCCGCACCTGTGAAGGCGCCCGTTTCGCCCGTGTGCTGCGCCGCGCCGAAGCTGTACAGGACCCCGATTACCCACACGCCTGCATCGTCACGCCTTCACTGATTGCCGTGCGCCACGGCTTTGCCAGCAGCGTCGAACACTATGGCCGGGAAATCCGCGGGCCGGTGTCGTTCCTGGTCCAGCCGCCTGACCTGCGGGCCCTGCTTGCGGAACTGCGCGTCATTGGTCAGCACCATGGCGCATTGGGCCTTGGCCTGTATACCGTCGATGCCGGGGTGGAGCATGCGCTGCGCCAGGTTTCGCAGGAGATGGGGGCGTTGCTGTCGATCAACTTCTGCAAGAACTTCTACATCAGCCAGTGCGCAGTGTTCACCGATATCCATGGTGGCGGCACAGGGGCCGCGGCCAATGTCACCTATGGCGCGCCGGGCTACTACCACGCCCGATTGCGCATGACCGAGCAGAGGAAGCTGTTGTGATGCGTGAGGCGCAGCCGGTCTGGCCATTCCGGGGGCCGCCCCCGGCGGGGCTGGCGCTGTTCGCCCTGGACCTGGAGGGCTACCGCACGCCGTGTGACGCGGTGTTGCATGACGCTCGCTGGCTGGGCCCGGCACTGGCGCCCCGTCGGCGCGAGTTCGCCGGTGGCAGGGTGTGTGCGGCGGCGGCGCTGGGGGCGCTGGGCCATGAGCAGGGTTGGTTGCCGATTGCCCGGCCTTATCGTTACGCGCGTTTTCCGCTGGGCACCGTGGGGTCGATATCGCACACCCGGAAGCTGGCGCTGGCGTGCGTGGCCGATGCCGGGCTGTGTCTTGGCCTGGGCATCGATATCGAGGACATGGTCGGCTACCCGGAATTGTCCGAGATGGCCGAGCATGCCATGCACCCGGAGGAACGCGAGCGTTTCCAGCGGATGCGGGGTGACGAGGCGCTGCGGTTCTTCTACCTGTGCTTCAGTGCCAAGGAAGCCTTCTACAAGGCAGTATTTCCGCTTTGCCACGTGGAGCTGGAAATGGACGAAGCGCAATTGACCGACTGGGACGACCAAGGGCGTTTCGAGCTGGCGCTGCGTTCGCAGCGCCTGGGCGAAAGGTTTTCCGATGGCCATGTGTTTCACGGTAGCTGGGCCGTGCAGGGCGAGACGCTGTACGTGCTGCTGACCATCGACCACGCGGCGTCGACGCGACCGCGCGCCGGCTGAGCAACGCTCGACGGGTGGGCTGTTGTAGGGGCCTGGGAGGCGTGGTAGTGTCTTTTTACATACATTCTGTATGTATGGTGCCGGCAGGGCACCTACGCCTTGTCGCAGGGAAGTTCGAATCATCCGTGGGCGCCACCGGGCCTCGTGTCATCGGCGACGCCTGATTTTCATTCAAGGGATCTGCAATCATGAGCGCATCTGCAAACACCGCCAGTGCACCGAACGTCCGCCACCCCTGGCTGGCGGTCGCGGCCGTCGGGCTCGCCACGTTCTCCGTGGTCACCACTGAAATGCTGCCGGTCGGCCTGCTGACCACCATCGCCGAAACGCTGGGTACCACGACGGGCACCGCTGGCCTGATGATCACCTTGCCAGCCTTGCTGGCGGCCTTCTTCGCACCGCTGGTGGTGATGGCCGCGGGCAATCTGGACCGCCGCTGGATTCTCTGCGGCCTGCTGGGCTTGCTGGTGGTCGCCAATGTCGCCTCGGCGTTGGCGTCGAGCATGGCCTGGATGTTGGCCGCGCGGGTGCTGGTCGGGTTCTGCATGGGCGGGATCTGGGCCATTGCCGGCGGCTTGGCCGCACGCCTGGTACCTGGGCAATCGATCGGCCTGGCCACTTCGATCATTTTCGGTGGGGTGGCGGCCGCCTCGGTGCTGGGCGTGCCGCTGGGGGCGCTGATCGGTGACTTCGCCGGCTGGCGTTGGGCGTTCGGCAGCATGGCGATACTCAGTGCCCTGGTGTTGCTGATTCACCTGGCGGTCATCCCGTCATTGCCGGTGCACGGCTCGGTGACACTGCGCCAGTTCGCCGAGCAACTGGGCAATCGCAAGCTTCAGGCGGGCCTGGCACTGACCCTGTTGCTGGTGGCCGGGCACTTCATGGCGTTCACGTTCGTGCGCCCATTACTGCTCTCGGTATCTGGTTTCGACCCGCAGTGGATCGGCGCCTTGCTGTTCGCCTATGGCATCGCCGGCATCATCGGCAATTTCCTGGCCGGCATCATCGCTGCGCGACGCACCACGCTCACCCTGGTGGCCATCGCCGTTGGGCTGCTGCTGACCCCGCTGCTGTTTCTCGGCATCGGTGCCAGTCAGTTCGGTGGCAGCCTGGTGCTGTTGGCCTGGGGGCTTGCCTACGGCGGGGTGTCGGTGGGTCTGATGACCTGGATGATGAAGGCGGCGCCCGCCGCGGTGGAAATTGCCACGGCACTGTACGTCGGCGTATTCAACGTCGGCATTTCGCTGGGGTCCTGGGCAGGCGGGCAGACCGTCGATGGCCTGGGCCTGACCACCAACCTGTGGCTGGCGGCCGGCCTGGCCGCACTGGGGTTGCTGCTGGCGCTGGGCATGGGCGGGCACAAGCCCGAAGCGCTGGCCGCCCGGGCCAACGCCGCAAAATGACGCACGGCCCGGGCGGCGTCACGCCCGGGCGTTCCACACCATGTACGTGCACGTCTCCCGTCGCAGGAGAGGCGTGCTCGCGCCTGGAAGGTCTTTACAGAATTGGGGAGAGGGCATGAGGGGTACACGGATGTTCACCCGCACACTGTCGGGCGGCGTGGCGCTGATCGGCGTGACGCTGCTGGTTGGCGGCGTATGGTTGCTGATGCTGGGCGGCAGCGGGTTCTATGCCTTGGCTGGGCTGATGCTGGGCGCCGTCGCCCTGGGGCTGTGGCGGCAGCGCCGCTACGCGCTGGGTGTCAGCCTGGCGCTGCTGGCCGTAAGCGTGGCATGGGCCTGGTGGGAAGTAGGCCTCGATTACTGGCAATGGGTGCCGCGGGTGGCGATGTTCCTGGTGGTGGCGTGCATCGTCACCGCCTGTTACCCGCAACTTCGCGACACCGCAGGCTTGGCTGGGGCGCGCGCCGTGCGCAACCGGCTGCTGCCGGTGTTGCTCGGTGTGCTGCTGGTCGGTGGGCTGGGCGCTTTCCAGCCGCATCCGGGGAGCGCTGCGCTGCCTGGCGTGGAAGTGGCGCAGGCGGCGCCGGGCGAACCCTCCCTTGAGGCGGGCGACCCCGACTGGCCACAATACGGCCAGAACACGCGTGGCAGCCGCTATTCCGCGCTGAGCGAGATCGATACCTCGAACGTCGCCGGCCTGGAAGTGGCCTGGCAATACCGCACCGGTGACCTGCCCGTTGGCGAGGCCGCGTTCCAGGGTACGCCGATCAAGCTCGGCGAGCTGCTGTATGTCTGCACGCCCTACAGCAAGGTGGTAGCGGTCGACGCCGAGAGCGGTGAGCAGAAATGGGCCTACGACCCCCAGGCCCAGTCGAAGGAATGGCAGCGTTGCCGTGGCCTGGCGTCCTGGCAAGCGCCCGCCGGCGAGGTGGAAAAAAGCGAGGCCCTGTGCCGCACGCGCATCGTGCTGACCACCCTCGACGCCCGCTTGATCACGCTGGACGCACACAGCGGCGCGGTGTGCCCTGGGTTTGGCGAGAATGGCCAGGTCAACCTGCTCACGGGGCTGAGCGAACGGGCCAAGGCTTCCTATTACCCGACATCGGCACCCCTAGTGGCAGGCGACGTGATCGTCACCGGCGCACGTATGCAGGACTGGGCCGCTCGTGGTGAACCTTCAGGTGTGGTGCGCGGCTGGGATGTGCGCACAGGCAAGCTGGTCTGGGCCTGGGACCCCGCCGCACCGAAGCGCGGGAAACCGCTGCCGGCGGGGCAAGTCTACCCGGATGAGACGCCCAACTTCTGGGGGACTGCGTCCTACGACCCGGCGCTCGGCCTGATCTATGTGCCTACGGGTAACCAGACCCCTGACTTCTGGGGCGCGGACCGTTCCCTGGCGGCCGAAACCTACAATGCCTCGGTGGTCGCTATCGACGTGCGCACCGGGATCGACCGCTGGCACTTCAGGACGGTTAATCATGACCTGCACGACTACGACGTGGCCGCTCAGCCCATCCTCCACGACTTGCCCACCGGCAATGGCGATACCACCCCCGTTGTCATCGTGCTGACCAAGACCGGCCAGGTCTTCGTGCTCGACCGGCGCGATGGCCGGCCAGTCTTCCCGGTCGAGTCGCGCACGGTCAGTGCCGAGGGCGCGCCCGCTGGCCAGCGGCCGGCGCCACAACAGCCGTACTCTAGTGTGTCGCTGGGATATGCGCCCCTGACCGAACAACGCATGTGGGGCATGACCGCCCTCGACCAGTTGTACTGCCGCATCCAGTTCAAGCGGATGCACTACGTCGGTGACTTTACCCCGCTGAGCACCCGCAAGAGCCTGATGTACCCCGGCTACTACGGTGGCATCAACTGGAGCGGTGGCGCGGTCGACGAAGCCTCTGGCCTGTTGCTGGTCAATGACATCCGCATCGCCCATTGGGCACAGTTCATCGAACACGAGAAGGCCCTGGCGGCCGGCTACAACCCCACCGGCGCATCGGGCAACTATGCCGAGCAGCGCGGCGCACCCTATGGCGTCATCCACGGCATGTTCACCTCGCCGTTGGGCGTGCCTTGCATCGCCCCGCCCTACGGGACCCTGACCGCGATCGACCTGAACTCAGGGCAGATCGCTTGGCAGGTGCCCATGGGCAGCACCGAGGATACGCCGCTTCCTGGAGGGCTGCCGGGGCTGGCGATGCCCATCGGCATGCCCACCATGGGCGGGCCGCTGGTCACCCAGGGGGGGCTGGTGTTCTTCTCAGGCTCCATGGACCACTACCTGCGGGCCATGGACAGCCGCACCGGTCATGTGTTGTGGAAGGGCCGACTGCCCGTCGGCAGCCAGGCTACCCCGATCAGCTACCAGGGCAACCGCAGCGGGCGCCAGTATGTGGTGGTGACCGCTGGCGGCGCCCAAGGCCCCGGCAAGGCGCGTGGCGACTACGTCATCGCCTACCGCCTGCCCTGACCGATAACCGGGGCCGGCAGTCGGCCCCATTCGACCCTTGCACTCGGCCTGGCCGAGGGAGCGCGATTCATGAACGCAGAAATTTTCGAACTGGGTGACATCCAGCTGCAGTCCGGCCGGTGCCTGCGCCAAGCCAGGCTGGCCTACCAGACCTACGGTGAACTCAATGCCGCAAAGGACAATGTCATCGTCTACCCGACGTCGTTCGCCGCCACCCATGACGACACCGCGTGGCTGATCGGCGAAGGCCGGGCTCTGGACCCGAACAAGTACTTCATCGTCGTGCCTGACGCGTTCGGCAATGGTGTGTCCAGTTCCCCCAGCAACACGCCGGCGCCGCACAACGGCAATCGCTTCCCGCGCATCACCGTGCATGACAACGTGATCCAGCAGCAGCGCTTGCTGAGCGAACGCTTCGGCATCGGCAAGATCCGCCTGGCCATCGGTTGGTCGCTGGGCGGTTCCCAGGCGTTCGAGTGGGCGGCGGCCTATCCTGACCAGGTCGAACGGCTGTTCACCTTCCAGAGCGCTGCACGGACGTCGCGGCACTTCCAGGTATTCTTCGACAGCGTGCGGGCCGCGATCGAACTCGACCCGGCCTTCGACCAGGGCTTCTATGACCAGCCGCCGCACCGTGGCCTGCGGGTCGCGGCGCGTATCTATGCCGGCTGGGGCTTCTCCCAGGCGTTCTACCGTGAACGCCTGGACCAGCGGGTGCTGGGTTATGCCTCGCTCGAGGACTTCCTGATCGACTTCTGGGAGGGCTGGTTCCTTAAGCGTGATGCCAACGACCTGCTCGCCCAGCTGTGGATGGGGCAGCATGCGGACATCAGTGCCAACCCGCGCTATCGCGGCAACATCGACCAGGCACTGGCGGCGATCAAGGCCGACACGGTGATCATGCCGTCGTCCAGCGACCTGTATTTCCCGGTGCTGGATGCCGAGCAGGAGGCTCGCGGCATCGCCCGTGCCGAGTTGCGCGTGCTTGAGTCCGACTGGGGCCATGTGGCCGGTGAGGGCCTGAACGATGCCGATACCCAGGTGATCGAGCGCGCGATCAGCGAGCTGCTCGCACGTTGAGCCCGCGGTGCTGGCGCGCTTGTCACGGCGCCAGCAGGCCGTGAGAATGCCGGGATCGCATCGACGACGATGCTCCCGTCATGCCGCAGAACAAGGAAACCGCCGGATGGCTCGCCGTACCCGTGCCGAAATGGAAGCAACCCGTGCCACCTTGCTGGCCACCGCGCGCCAGCTGTTCGGCGAGCGCGGCTATGCGCAGACCTCGATGGATGACCTGACTGCCCAGGTTCAGCTCACGCGGGGGGCGCTCTATCACCACTTTGGCGACAAGCAAGGCTTGCTGGCGGCCGTGGTGGCGGAACTCGACGCTGAAATGGACGCACGCTTGCGAGCGATCACCGACAGCGCCGAAGATGCCTGGGAGGGTTTCTGCCGGCGCTGCCACGCCTACCTCGAAATGGCCGTCGAACCACCGATCCAGCGCATCGTCCTGCGTGACGCCCGGGCGGTGCTGGGCGGTGCGTCGCCGGATGCGCAACGCCATTGCGTGGACTCGCTGCAACACCTGATCGCCAACCTGATAGAGCAGGGCATTGTCGTGCCTGTCAACCCGCATGCCCTGGCGTCACTGATCTACGGCAGCCTGGCCGAGGCTGCGTTTTGGATCGCCGAGGCCGAAGAGGGCCAGGCACGCCTGGCCGAGGGTGGAGTGGCGTTGAATTTGTTACTGGATGGCTTGCTGGTAAGGTGACTCGTTCAAAGCTACGGCCAGGTAGACATCCCCATCTTTGTTCCGGGCTGCAATCGTTTTTTGTTCTGTGGTACCTAGTGGCCAGTCGACAGCGCCCCCGCCATCAGCGTACTTGCCGGGTTCGGCAATGGCGCGCAGGAAAGCATCGCTGAGTTTTCGCCGCAGTCCGGGCGTAGGAGGGAAGTCGTCATGTGCAGGTACTTTTTTTCGAAACAGAAAAAGTACCCAAAAACCCGCAGACGCGTTGGAAATGGGCGGAATACGACGGGCGGCATTGGGCTTGATTTTAAGTTAAGCTAATGAATTTATTGTAATTTCTGGATCTCAGTGGAAGCCATTCCCAAACTATTGGGATCCCCAAATAACGTTTGGACATTTATATAAATCCAATGGTTATGAATGGGAAATTGGATTTGTACCCGCAGATGTACCCCTTTCAACAGCAGCTACGAGTGGGTTGCAGTGGACGTAACAAGGAGGGATCGGTTTCAAAGGTGCAATCCCTCACCCACTCGCGTAATTATGCTTTGGGCTCGTCCCAGTCGCTACGCGTCGCAGCAGTCAGCGCATCCCAGTCATCAGGCGGGTTGCCGCGGCCCAGCATCTTCTCAAATACGGCGTAGGGATCAGATTTGCTGCCTACAGACCGTAAGGTATTTTCGTCGTTGACCCATGCATAGACGATGACCTTGGACCTTGAGTCGTAGCGAAAGAACAGCCGAAATCGCCTGCCGATTTTCGCCCGCCGCCAATGGCGGTAGGCGGTGCCCAGCGTATTGCCTTGTCGGAACTCATCACGGCCCGGATCGGTAGGCACAGCCTCCATGATCAGATGGCTCAGCGCCCGAAACAGCTTGACGTTGGCATTGCTTTCAAAACCTTGCGGGTCGTTCTGCTCGGCCCGGGCGGCGGCTTCTTGCAATTTGCGTAGCTGTAACGTCACACCTTCATGGAACAACAGTGTCCAGCCATGTTGCAGCATCAGATCGCGACCTCACCATCGATATCTTCGTCCAGGTTTACGCAGTGGTTTGCGTTGGCGAGCATGGTTTGCGCCAAGTCTTCCGGCAGAGTGGTGAGGTTGCGGCCGTTTCGAATATCAGCTTCCAGCAAACCCAGGAATGCACCGATGGCAGGGTCTTCGTGGGTGATTTCTACGCGGCTGACCACGATTTCACCGCCGCGTACGTCGAATGCAATTTTGCCACCCGTGTCAATGCCTAGTAGCTGGCGAATGGATTTGGGCAGTGTGACCTGCCCCTTCGAGGTCAACGTGGCGATTTCGTGGATGGCAGGCATGAGTGTTCTCCCGGATGTATTGATCGGATGGTAAGGAATAATCCTTACTCGGTCAATCTTGGTTTTCTGCTGATCAAGCATAGGCGGGGAGGACGCTCAATAGCGCCGCAAGATGAGTTACACCACTTCCAGGGACACGATGCTTCCATTGGCTCAAGACAGATGGCCAGCAGTATTGCGCTGTAGCGCAACCAAGAGAAGTCCCAGGTGATAAGGTTCAGGGAACTTGAAGGACATGAACTGGATGGGCTCACCTGTTCTCCCGCAAGGGATTCTCCGATCAGGTCAGCACAGGCCGTCTGACCTGTGCTGAAATAGCCCTCCGTCCAACAGCCCTCTACAAGCTCCCCATCCCATGAGTCAGATGAGCTTTTCCGATTGCGAGTACGCCGGTCAGCGCAAGCAAACCCGTCGCGAGCGTTTCCTGGCCGAGATGGAGCAGGTGGTACCGTGGAGCGGTTTGCTGGCATTGATCGAGCCGCATTACCCAAAGGCCGGCGGTGGTCGCAAGCCGTATCCACTGGAAATCGTGCTGTGCATCTACCTGCTGCAAAGCTGGTTCTCGTTGAGCGACCCAGCCATGGAAGAGGCGCTGTACGAGATCACTTTGGAGGTTATCGCAACCCCCATGTGGGCTGCATAGGCCGGACTGAGAAATGCGGCGACCGATGGAGGCGTAGAATGAAGTTAGATCGCTGTGCTGGATGGGATCACAGGCCAGTCCACCAGCAGCAGCCCTCCATTTTCTCGCAAAGAAGAGATGCTGTTATCTAGTCCGTCGCACTTGAGTGAGCCACTTGCGTCCCATTTCTGTTTACCCTATCTGATCAATGTAGGTTACGAGGTTCTGGATAATCGCGGCATTGGCTTGGGGCTAGGGGATGATATGCCAAGCCGAACAGATGGCTCTGGGTTAGTCAGACCGGCAGGAGTGCATGAGATGAGGCCAGCGGCGCTTGGGCAGTATTTGCCAAGCTACATGCCACATCAGCGCCTGAGGGGGTTGAACAGCGGAGGCCAAGACTGGCCTCCGTGAGCAATCATTTGCCGCGATTGAACGGAACCACTATCCCTGCGTCTGGTGCGTTGTGAACAACAGTCACGGGAGTCACGGAGGTACTGTTACTCTTAAGCTTGGCCAAGTGCACCACTTCAGCAATGCCACTGAGGTAGCGGTTGGGCAAGCCTGTCAGCATCTCGATATCCGTTGCTGCTAACCCGATGTAGGCAGCGACGCCGTTCACAGGCAAAACGCCTGAGGAGGCCAGCAGCTCGATGGTGCGTTTGAGGAGGCGAGGTTGTTCAGGTGCGCGACCTTCATCACCTGGTTCCGCTTTGACGCCCCAGCGAGCTGAGCGACGCTTGAAAAGCAGACCCTTTGCATTATCATCGATCACCTTCAATGCCCAGAGGCGCATGACCATGGCAGCCACAGAAACGCCCCAGCGTTGCTTGAGCAACAATAGGCTGTCGAGGGTAACTGGGCTCCTGACTTCGGCGGCGAACGTCTCTGCAGGCAGCAGGAAAGCACCCGCAAAACGGTGCGCCTGGTCTTCCATCATTTTGTGACGAACAGGGTCAGTCGACCGCTCAATTCCTTTGTGCAAGATCAGATGGCCGAGCTCATGAGCTAAGTCGAAGCGACTGCGGAAGCCGTTTTGCTTGTCAGCGGAAAGCAGCACGAGTGGGCGGTTCAACACCTCACTCCATGCCGACAGCCCCTCGATGGTTGCAACGCCGGTTTCCTCGCGCACCAAGATAACGCCGGCGCCTTCAACCGCCATTGCCAGGTCAGGTATTGCACGTCGACCCAGGCCCCAAAGCTCGCGACATTCATCGGCAGCTTCTTCGATATCGGCATTGGTGATCTGCTCAGGATCCTTGAAGGTACGCTTGGGCAGGTTCACATCGGGAAAGTCCACGAACTCACCCAGCGCAATTGCGATGTCCTGCGCCCATTCAAGGCGTGCTTCAAGCATTGTTCGTGCGCTGGCATGCGCCGAGGCATTGCTTCGGAACAAAGGAAGGGAGCACTTCTCAGGTAAAGGGCGGGTGAACCACTCCGGGGTAACATTGATGACTTTGGAGAGATTGGCCAAGGCTTCGGCCTCGGGACACTGCTGCCCGCTTTTCCACTTGCTAATCGTGGCAGGGGAGACCCCCACCATGCTTGCAAGTGCGACTTGAGAAAGGCCGCGAGCCGCGAGAGCTTGTACCAGCCGCCCCGACTCAAACCCTGTGATTCCACGACTCATGATTCTGTATGTTTTCCTGTTTCGGGTAGGCCCGTTTCGAGCACGCCTGTTTTGAGTTTCGGCTTCGCCTTGTCGATTTGCTCAGATGCTTCATCGTAACGAGCGAGGAACTTACTCAAAGGCTCTCGGAAAAGCCAACCCTTCATTTTCGCATCTGGCACCGCGATGTGAATTTCCAGAGGCGCTTCGGGCAGTTGGGTCAGTGAGCCGCTGAAGCACGCTACAAAAAAGAACGTACCGGAGGTGATAGGTTCCGGCGCAAAAAGTGATGGCTGAACCAGCTGTGTCATGGCCTGGTTTGCCTCTGCAAGCTGCCGTCGGATAGCACCCCGTCGGATGTTGTTCCACAACGTGGAGCACATGTTCACCCGACCGAACTTGAAGATGCCGGCGTGGCCCAAGACGACTCCGTTACCCTTGAGGGGCGTATGGACTGCGTCGGCGGCACGCAACGTCTCTTCAAAGGACTCGTTCATGCGGAAGGCCCGCATCTGTCCCAGCGCATTCTTCCGGTGGTTGTCGTCCATGTCTTTCGTATCCAGGTACGCGCGGAGCGCACCTGCTTCAAATGCGTCCTCGATACCCATGGCAAGGTTGCGAGGGACATGGTGAATCAACAGCTCGGGAATGGTGGGTTGGCAGGTTTTGGTCATGAATGGAGGTTCTCGGGTTTCGAATTACGGGATTATACCTCTAAAAAATTTCGCTTGAACAGTGAGGAATCGATATTTGTGAATTTTAGAGGCTGATTCAGAGCTCCAAGAAAGGGCGTGGGGCAGTAGTTTTAGCGTTGTCGCGTCCACAATCGTCATTGTGGGTATGTTGCTGATGCGAAATTGAGCGCTCGTCGAGTGGTTTGCGGGTGGGTTATGAAGGACGTGCGCTGGGCTTTGTGCGCTGGCCCGCTGTGCGGCTTGCCGGTGACCATTTGCAATCGCTTTATTTATGAGGTGTCTAACGACCCTCCGCGTCATCCATAACCACGACGGTTTTTCATGATATGAATGACTGACTGGAAGGCTTGGTCTTCCTCCCAATGAGGTCTACGGCTAGGGTTGCGCGGCAGACGCGCTAATAAAGGATGAGGGGTAAGGGTATGGATGAGCAGCAAGAATGGCCTATGTACAAAGGTAGACCCACGGTCTACTTTGATCAAAATGTAATCGATCTGGCCGTTAAGCAGAGAGATCCGGCGTTTTTCACCCAGTTCTCCAAAGACTTTCAGATCGTATATTCCGACCATACCCTGCGGGAGATAAAACGCAGTCGGCAGCCTGACAAGTTCTTGGAGGTTCTGTCCAGGTTCAATGCCATGATCCTCAAGCATGACGTTGATAGCGCGTTCCAGCCGACAGGGCAGATGTTTCTCGCCTCAACGCCTCCCGTGGCTGCCTTTGAGCAGTACGTCGCTACTGCACCATTCTTCGATCAGATGCTTGCCTCAGCTCATCAGACCACTCTGAAGATGTTCGGTGGACGCCAAGACAACAGTTTTGAGGACATCGCCGCCGAACAAACGGAGGCATTCAAAGGGTTGATGAAGATGGTCGCTGACGGAGCGGCAGCCTTGGCGGACACACATCCGGAACTGGTCGCTGCAGCCGATCAGTATATTGAGATCACCCAGAGGGCGTACGAAAAGGCCACGCAACTGTCGGCGCAGGAGATGACCAAGCACATCGATGAATCGGGTGCGAAATCTGGTATCCAGGGGTACCGTGAAGCAGTTGGGGCGGGGCCCGTGCAACTGAACAACATTGAAGCGCCCAATGTCATCAAGAAAATCTGGGCACGTTACCAGAACCTTGACGGCTACAAGGACAGAGGGTTCACGATCGAAAACTTCCTCGGCATTTCAGCCAGTCCGATCCATGGTCGCGAGCTCTACCGGTTCGATAAAGTGACTAGCATCTATAACGTCCTCAACGTCATTGGGTACAACCCTGATAGCCGGCTAGACAAGGAAAACCGTCACATCGCGTCAATCACCGATGCGGCGCATGCGTCTACGGCGATATTCACCAATGTTCGGCTCAGTGGCGACGCAGCTTTCGTGAGCAAAGTCCGTGCGATCTATGAGTATCTTGATATCCGCACGGAGGTGGGGTTAGTCACGGTGCAGGGCGAACGGGTACTCATCACCACGTGAGGTGGGGAAGCGATCTCATTCTAGCGTGGTGTGCAGGTCTTGAGCGGTTCGGGGAATATCGAGAATTTGTGAGCGTCGCAGTTGGCTAGCAGTGAGGAGTACATTTGTGTTCGGACTGTTACAAAGTTATTTCCATCTAAGGGATAGGGCGTAGCTACCCATGTCAATCCGTCGTATCGGATCGGTCTCTTTACCGTGCGCCCAATGAACTTGTGAGAGATGGTTTTCATTGATTTTTTGGGCGCGTGGTGGAAATTAATTGAATGGAGGTGAATTTAGTAATGTCGGATTTAAAAAGCGGAGTTCCCGCGAGTCTTCAAGGTATTAATGTTTGGAGGGCGTTGGGGAGTCTGGTGTCAGCAAGCGCTACAGTGACAGCTGTGGGGGCGCTTGCAGCTTTCGTCGTTATTTTTGCCTATTTGCATGAAATTGGATCGCCCGAATTGATAGGTAAGGCTTTGGCGGCACCTTCGGAGGTATGGCCTTGGGTCGTTGTGTCAAGTCTGTTGCTGATTTTTTATCTGCTGCTTCTTCTCTTAACTACGGCTTCATACGCAGTTGCCGTCAATCTGTTCAAAAAAACACCGGACGTCCAGCGTGCAATGGCGGGCTATCTGCTTCTCCCCACGCTTGCTGGCGTTGTCGCGACAGTTTGCTCGACCTTGCTGACTCATAATACAAGTGTAGTCCCTGTGTTTGTCGACTCCGCTGTATGGGTGGTGATAGGTATGCTTGTATTGTTTTTCATTCCCAAGTTCACTGTTCTGCTCGATAAGGCTATTTCAGGTGATAAGGCTGTCCATTGCTTTGGGGTTATCCACCTGAAGCACATGTCTGCTTTGGCTATGGCTACCTGGGTAGCAGCGATCGCTGCCACTTTTCCAATGCTAGCTGTTTTGAGCACGCCTTCGTTGTTTTACAGTCAAGGCGGTGTGAGTAAGGCTGTTTTTATTTCGATATTTATTACCATCCTTGGTTTTGTTCCCGCTATCGCATTCTATGTGTCAAGGGGTGAGACCTTTGTTCGGGTGCGCAACGCATTTTTTGGTGTTGTGGCTCTGATAATTGGTACGCTCGTTATTGTGCCGTCAGCTGTGCCCGCTGCGGTCGATCAGGCGGCAGTTCTAGCAGGTATTAAGGATGTGCGGGTGTTTCCTTATATGTTGAAGGAAACCTATGCTGCAGAAGATTTTGATAGGAGCTGGGGGAAGGTTGTTACGAAAAGGAATTATCCGGTAGTAGAAGGGCTTGTGCTTTTTACTTTGGGTGGTGTTACGTTGCTGTGCCCAAAATCTTTAGAGGGCACAGATCTGTCTAGATGGGCTTCCGAGTCGGGAGCCTGTTTGACGATGAACAGCAAGATGGTTAAGCGGATGCCTTCGAAGCAGACATAGGTGTACTCATTCTAGAGTGGTCGAACAGTTTAGAGTAGTCACTGCCATGATCGCAGATACGGCCATGGGCACTCGGGCGCTCGAACTGGCTGTCTGCCGGGTCGCTGCGCAGTGGTAAACGGGCGGCTGCAATCATGAGCCTGATCCAATCGGCGCGTATGAATGGGCATGATCCGTATGCCTATATCAGAGATGTGCTGACCCGGCTGCCGACGCAGCGAGCCAGTGATATCGGGCAATTGCTACCCAATCAATGGATGCCGGCCTGATGAATAATGAGTCGCCCCGAAGCAGAAGCTTAGGAGCGATTCACGATTACAACCCTAGCCGGGCAGACTCAGGTGCAACAAGGGGAAGGGGCGGCCCTCGCCATCTAGCGGAGAACGACCTGTTTGAACAAACCCGTAATGTAAATAGAACCCTACCGCTTCAGGGTTCTGTTCATTCACATCAACACTCATCTGACTGCGCGAACTGCGGGCATGATCCAGCAGTGCGCGGCCAATCCCTTTCCCTCGCAGATCTGGTTCGATGAAGAGCATCTCTACGTGGTTTTCATTGAGCCCGATGAACCCTAGCGGGCAGTCCTCGGCATCTACCGCAACCCATAATCCAACAGCGGGTAGGTAAATATCGTGGAGCTGAGGAAGCAATGCCTCGATATCGGATTCTTGCAGGAAGTGATGTGTGGCGCGAACGGAGCGCAGCCAAATGTTGAGCAGTTGCGGATGGTCGGCGTT
Source organism: Pseudomonas sp. p99-361 (assembly GCF_003935475.1). Lineage (NCBI taxonomy): Bacteria > Pseudomonadati > Pseudomonadota > Gammaproteobacteria > Pseudomonadales > Pseudomonadaceae > Pseudomonas > Pseudomonas sp. p99-361. Next base: position 101,355 of record NZ_RHQO01000002.1, read on the forward strand.
AGTAGCCTGACGAATGATCATAGAATCATCCTTTACACTTGATATCGGAAATGAGGCGCGCTAGTGGATAGCGACCGTATAAGTGTCGGCAACTTGTATGACCGCTTCGCGAGTTAACGCCTGGGCGGTTCACGGCAGAGGTAGCCGGAAAGGAGGGAGGGAGGACGATACTGAGAGGCTTCGGGGGTGTCAATAAAAAATTACGCAAGGGAATGGTGGAAGCATACCTGACAAATGGTGGCCGGGCCGGTAGGGATCTCACGCCGGACGCTAGTACCGGATGATGTCAGGAGCTTACGGTGGCTTACCCTGACGCTTACGCCGGGCATTCCAAGATTGCGCGTCTGCGCGTATTCCCGTGGATATGGCGCCGGCCCTTTACAGTTGGACCTTATATTGGGGGCATCATTTTCAAACCATCCAAAGCTGCACCTCTATCCATCTAGATTATTTGTGCCTACTCTCGTGCATACTGATCAAATCGAGGTGCGCCAAGAAGGCGGTATGCTTGAGGTCCTAGAGGGTGAACAAGTGGTGGCGGATTATTCCCATTGGAACTCGGGCTGGGGGCCGGTGCGGCCGACGCAGCTGAGTGGGGCCTGTGGTGCAGCCTTAGTGTCGCGCGGAACGGCCTACCGCGAAGTCCCTGCCTCTGAAGGCCAAGTGGTTCGGTCATTCTATCTCTGGCAAGTTCGGATACTTCAGCGGAACAGCACGCAGGAAGCGTCCGATGAGATCTTGAAGGGCGGGGTCTTCTTTGTCTAATCAACTGTCGCTTCCACGCTGACGGGGTAGGGCGGCGCTTGTACCGGAACGTGACGCCCTTGAGCTGGGTGACCACCCAGCGCAAGGTTGACTCAACCAGTCCAAGCGAACGAGCGCCATCGATACTGTTGTAGCTTTTTTCTAGGCACTGTACGAAGAGAGATCCGGCAGCAGGCCAACGTGACCATGGTGAGATAACTTATTGTGAGCTTGCAGTAACGCGTGGCCAGCCGGCGGTGCTCTTTCAGCCAGCCAAATAGACGCTCGATGACATCCCGCTCCCGGTACTTGGTTTGTCCAATAGCCGTGGGAGGCCGGGTTTCGGCTTGCGTTTCATGGCGCGGTAACCTCTAGCCGTTGGTCAGTGCCCATAATCCTCCGTGCCACGTCTGTTGGAGCAGCTTGGTTTTCGAAGGTGGTGAGCTTAAGCGGCGGTCTTACTCTCGGGAGCACTCTGGAAAGCGAAAAATCACCGCGAAGACAGTTTTGGCACCCAAGAGAACAGCGTGGTCGGCAGATTACCGAGAGCGCTGAGCGTTTTCGGTTGGGGGCATCCTTTTCAAACCATCCAAAGCATGCCCTCAAATATGCCCCAAATTTAGCAATTAACTGGAAGCAAATGGCTATTCGAGGCTAGAAAAAGGCAGAAATGATCAACTAATCAAGCATGCGCGAAGCCCCTAAAGACTGTCAGGGTCGCCGAAGAACATCTGTATCCGTGACCGCAGCCAGCGCTCCGCCGGGTCGTTATCCTGCGCGCCACGCCAGGCCATGTGCAGCTCGAAACTACGTACCGGTATCGGCAAGTCCTCCGCCCGCAACCCGCCGGCAGCCGTCAGCGCATCGGCGGTGTAGTCCGGTACCGTCGCCACGATATCGGTCCCCGCCAGCAAGCTCCCCAACCCGTTGAATTGCGGTACCGCCAGCACGACATGGCGCTTGCGACCCAGCTCGTCAAGCGCCTCGTCGATAAAGCCAGACAAGTCCCCGGCAAACGACACCAATGCATGTGGCCGCGCGCAGAAGTCGTCCAGGGTGATGCTGCCAGGCACGCTGTCGGCGCGCAGCAGTTTCGGCGCGCTGCGGCGCAGCACCTTGCGCTTGGCGTTGGCGGGCAGTTCGCTGGTGTAGCTGACGCCCACCGAGATTTCCCCTGAGGCCAGCAGGGTCGGCATCAGCAGGTAGTTCACCCGGCGCACCACCAGCACGATGCCAGGGGCCTCGGCGCGAATGCGCTTGAGCAGTTGCGGCAGCAGGGCGAATTCGGCGTCGTCCGACAGGCCGATGCGGAATACGGCATTGCTGGTGGCAGGGTCGAATTCGGCTGCGCGGCTGACCGCGGTGGAAATCGAATCCAGTGCGGGCGACAACAGCGCGAAGATCTCGTGAGCCCGTGCCGAGGGCTCCATGCTGCGGCCAGTGCGTACGAACAACGGGTCGTCGAACAGGTTGCGCAGGCGCGACAAGGCCGCGCTGATGGCCGGCTGGCCGAGGAAAAGTTTTTCCGCTGCACGGGTCACGCTGCGCTCGTGCATCAGCGTTTCGAACACAATCAGCAAGTTGAGGTCTACACGACGCAGGTCGTTTCGATTCATCGGTGCGCTTCGCCTGAAGGGGGGCAGGGGTGAATCTTAAGGCCAAAGGCTGTTACCCTGCACGGCTTTACGGGAGCCAATTGCAGGGAATGTCAGGTGCCCAATCGATGACAGGCATGTCGACTATTAATGACCACTGGTGGTCTAACAGCAAAAGCCCGGATAGAGTCAGTGGTAATTAGAGGTTCACAAAGGCGAGGTTTGCGATGTCCCGCATGATCCGTTTCCACAAGTTCGGCGCTGCCGATGTGCTCCGTTGCGAGGAGCAGGCCGAACCGTCTCCCGCTGCCGACGAAGTGCAAATTCGCGTCGAGGCGGTTGGCGTCAGCTGGTATGACGTGCTCTGGCGGCAGAACCTGGCGCCCTCGCAGGCACGCCTGCCGGCCGGTATCGGCCATGAGATGGCCGGTGTGGTGACGGCGGTCGGTGAAGGGATCGAAGACATTACCGTGGGTGACCGGGTCGCCAGTTTTCCCGCTACCAGCGCCAATGACCACCCGGTATACGGGGATGTCATCGTGCTGCCACGGACCGCGATCACACGCTATCCGCAGGTGCTTACCCCGATCGAGGCCAGCGTGCACTATACGCCGCTGCTGATTGCCTATTTCGCCTACGTGGACCTGGCACGGGCCAAGGCCGGGCAGACTGCCCTGGTTACCGACGCCAGCCACTGCGCCGGCCCCGCTTTCGTGCAGCTGGGCAAGGCGCTGGGGCTTAAAGTGTTCGCCGCCACCAAGGATGCCGAGCAGCTTGACTACCTGCTGGGCCTGGGCGCCGACAAGGTGATCGTCACCGAAGAGCAGGACCTGTTGATGCAGGTCGGCAAGTACACCGATGGGCGCGGCGTTGACATGGTTCTGGACGGCATGGGCGGGCCGCAGATGTCGTTGCTGGGCGATGTGCTGGCACCGCGGGGCAGCCTGGTACTGTATGGCCTGCAAGGCGGCAACCAGACGCCGTTCCCAGCCTGCGCGGCCTTCCAGAAGAACATCCAGTTCTACGTGCACTGCATCGGTAACTTCACTGGCAAGCCGGAACTGGGTATCAGCCAGGACCAGGTGGCGCTGCAGCGTGCCTTGCGTGACATCAACCAGTTCACCGCCGACCAGTTGCTGACCCCGCAGATCATCAAGGTGTACCCGTTCGAGCAGGTGGTGGAGGCGCATCGCTACATGGACCAGTGCCCCTGTGGTGGGCGCGTGGTGTTGGATATGGCGCAGCATTGACCACTGCAGTTCACCGTGAACCCGGGCCAGCCCCGGGTTTTTTGTGCGCGGAATAAAGTAACGTCATCGTTAAAGTGGGAATATTCCTACAATAAAAGACGAAGCGGACTACATATAATTCATTAATTAAATGCCAATGGAAACATGCCGCCAATCATTTGCGGTTGCATGTGCGTGGTTAGAGGGTCAAGGTGAATTTGGCGCTTTGCTGAATGGTTTTTTTACCGTGATCTGTATCTTCAATTCGCTTCGCATCACTCGATAATGGCGCAATGATACTTTGTGCAAGGAGTAAGGGATGCGTACGGCTAGGCCTGAATCAGAGCATTGCAGGGGTGAATTCTTCTCCATGGCCTGGCGACAGTGAAGGCTCACGTCACTTTATTCAATTGTAGGAAGTTTCTTCTGTAAAAGCCTGGCGCAGTGTAAGCCTGAACAACTTGCTTGGGCGTGCGCCGGCGATTTGAAGTGGTGAGGTGATCCGTGACTGCTATTCACGACCAGGCAATGCATTATATCTACCAGCAAGTACTCGAACGCTTGCTCGCCCATATGTCACAGGCGCAACGGGCCTCCTTGCAGTTGTTGATACAACGTTTATTGGTAGCCGCAGGCGGGCCTGAATATATCGGCACCTTTCGCCTGCAGGTATTGCAAGGCAGTGACCGCCAGGGTGCGCGGCTGCTGGCGATGTTGCGTGCTGCGCAGCTGAGCATCGCCATGCGTGCACCGGTTACTTTTCAACTGCGCGTGCTGGTGGTGAGCTTGCCGGTGGCCGGCAGCCCTACGCTGCAAGGGCTCGATCAAGGCTTCAGTGCGCTGTTCATGCAGGATGACCCGCGGGTGCAACTGCAAATGATCGAGGGGCGCGAAGTGGTGCCGTTCAGTTGCCGCCCCCGTGTGGCGTCCGAGCGCTGGTTGCCGACCAGGGAAGCGCTGCTGATGTTTGGCCACCTGATCGATGCCAGGCCAGAAGCGTTGCTGGGTAGCCGCCTGCACCTGGAACTGGCGGCGGCTGTAAGCTTCGCGCTGCAGGCTCAGGCGCCCGCCGACGCAATGGTCACCGCCTTGCCCGCAGGGCAGCGCCGCCGCTACCTGGCGTGGGCGCTGCGTAGCCAGCGCCTGGCGGGGCAACGTGGCCCTTACCTGGCGCACCATTGCCTGTCGACGCTGGCCGAGGGCCTGGCGCGCTTGCAAGGGGCCACGGGGCTGGCGCCCGGCAACCCGGCGGATCAGCCTGCGGGGGCCGCGCTCAAGGGGGGGCCGGTGCGGTTGATAGCCATTGATGACCTGCTGCCGCCGTTGCTGGGCGGGCAGCAGTTGGATGCCATGCTGGGCTGGCACTTCGCGGCGGCCGAGACGGCCTGCTCGCCGTTGGCCGCGTTCGTCGACCCATTGGCCTTGGCCCAGTTGCAGGAACTGCGGGCCCGCAGCCTGGAGCCTCAAGCCACCCGGCCGCCCTTGAGGCTGGCGGGGGCGCCGGGCGACAGCAAGCCTGTCGACGAACCTGTGCTGCAGTTTGGCAAGGCCTATGGCCTCAGCCAGGCCCAACTGGAATGCCTGCTCTGCAAGCCGTTCGCCAGGCAGGGCAAGAACCTCGAGCGTTTTCTGCGCGCTCGCCATGCCGACATGCTGGTGGCGTTGCCTTACCTGCACCGGGCCATGCAAGGCAAACCTTGCCCCGCGGCGGTCAAAGCCTGGCTGGTGAACACCAGTGGGCTATCACTGGCGCAACTGCGGGCAGTCTACGGCGGTAAGATGCCGCTACCTGCGTGGCGCCTGCTCAGTGCGTTGGCGCGCCGCGACGCGCACTTGCGGCTGTTACCGCGCCACGCCGCTGAACGGCGGCACAGCCCCGCGAGGCAACCTTGATGGCGCGAACAGCGGCCGGCGAGTTCGCTTATCGGCGGGTCTACCGCTACCTGGAAGCGTTGATTGGCCAGGCGACGGCTGGTGGTCCGAACCGGCTGCCGTCCTTGCGTGAGCTGTCGCGGCGGCTGCGGGTATCGCTGGCAACGGTGCAGAGCGCTTACAGCCTGCTGGAGGAGGAGGGCCGCGTGCACTGCCTGCCACGCTCCGGCTATTACGTTCGCCTGGCTGACCTGCCGCAAGGTGGCATGCCGCGGCAGGCGCCCCTGCCCGCACAACCGTTGCTGGAGCGCGCCTTGTTCACCCACGAGCGGCGCCTGGCCCGCCAGCGCGAGCGCGGCGCTGGCCCTTGGGAAGTGCAGGGCAGTGCGCGCCTGCGTGACGCGCTGGCGGAGCGTTACACCCGTTGCTCGCGCCAGTACTGGCGGGCCGATGACGTTCAGTTGGCCCCGGATGTGCCGGCGTTGCTGGAAACGCTGCTTGCAGCGCTGGCCCTGCAAAGGGGCACCACGGTGCTGGTACAGTCGCCCTGTTGCGGGCACGTGCTGCGTGCTTTGGCGCGCGCTGGCATGCGGGTGTTGGAGGTGCCACCCGATTCACGTGGCAACCCGGACCTGCAGGCCGTGGCCAGGCTGTTGGGCTGCGAGCCGGTCCGCCTGCTGGTGATGCCGTCCTGCCTTGGCCTGCCGCAAGGGCGGCTGGTCTCCCTGCATTACCAGCAGCAGCTTGGCCTGCTGTTGAGCCAGCACAGCGTGTGGCTACTGGAGAACGACCTGGACAGCGAGCTTTGCTACAGCGGCCCACCCGCGACCCGCCTGCGCGATTGGGTCGATCCGCGCAGGTTGATGATCATGGGGGCGTTCGAGGCTGCAGTAGGGCCCGAAGCGCCGTATGCCTACGTACTGAGCGTGGATACCGCCCTGGCCAAGGCGTTCTGCGAGCGGGCGTTCCGCCTTGCGCCGCTGCGGCTGCTGGCGCTGGCCCACCTGTTGGCCAAGGGCGATATCGAAGCGCAACTGGTGGCGTTGCGCAGCAACCTGCAGCAGCGCACGCAAAACCTCGCCTGTGCGCTGACCGCGCAGTTTGCCCAGCGGGTGGTGCTGGAGCCCCCGCAAGGCGGGCGCATGCTGTGGGTGCGCTTCGAGCAGCCGCTGGCCTGGGATGCCATTGCCACGGCCTTGGCAGGTTGCGCATTGCATGCATTGCCGGGGGAACAGTTCAGCTTGCACGGCCGCTACCGGCAGCACCTGGCGCTGATGTGGCTGGGCGACTGCCCAGGCGACCTGCAACAAGCCGTGCAGCGCCTGGCCCAGGCCCTGGAACTTCGTCGCAGGCGGGTGCGGCGGTTCCCCGCTGAATCATAGGGCACTGCATGCCCAAGGGTGCGTTGGCGGCCGTTCTTGCAGGGGCGAGCTGACCCACGGCACTTGCCAGGCCCCTGGGTCTGTATGTATAACCAGTGCCTTGTTCCCGCTACCTGACCCAGCCCGTGATTGCCCACTCCGTCGACGACCCGTTCTATTACCTGCACAACTTCCGCCAGGTACTGCTGTGGGTCGAACAGCGCTACCAGGACCTGCTCGATGAACAGGAACTGGCGTTCATCCATGCCTTCGGCCAACTGAGCGCGCCAGCCCAGGCCTTGATGGTGCGCATGGTGATGCGCAAGGGCGAACTGTTTCGCAGCGACCGCCTCGTCTATGAGGAAATAGGCGACACCGAACTCGCCCTGCAGCCACTCAAGGCCCTTGGCTGGGTCCGCGAGCCCGAGCAACTGCACTTGGAGCAACTGTTCGCCTTGCTGCGCAAAGACGAACTGGCGTGCTGTTTCGCCGCCCAATTGAGCCGCCCGCGTGCCGCCAAGCATGACTTGCTGGCCCAGCTGCAGCCGCTGCAACTGGCCGCCCGGTCTTTGGCCGAGTGGTACCCGGGCAGTGAGTTGCGCATCTTGCAGTGGTGCCTGCAACCGCTCTGCGACCGCATGCGGCTGCTGTTCTTCGGCAACCTCTACCAGGACTGGTCAGAGTTCGTGCTTGCCGACCTGGGGCTGCTGCGCTACGAGCAGGTGCCCTTCAGCGCCGATTCGCGTGCCCTGCAGCAACGCGCCGATATCGACCTGGCCATGGTGCTGCATGAGTGTGCCGAGCGCCTGGAGCAGGGCGAACACCCTCAGTCGGTAATCACGGCAATACAGCACCTGCACTGCGACAACCCTTGGCTGGCCCGGCGCCGTGCGCGGTTGCAGTTCGCCCTGGGCCAGCAATGCGAGCGCCTGGGTGACTGGGACCAGGCCATGGCGGTTTATGCGCAGTGCAGCCATGTCCAGGCGCGTATTCGCCAGGTGCGGGTGCTGGAGCGCAGCGAACGTTGGCCGCAGGCCCATGCCCTGGCGTTGCAACTGGCAGCGGCACCGGCCAATGCACTGGAGGTCCAGGCGCTGGAGCGTATGTTGCCACGCCTGGCGCGCAAGCTCGGTGGCCCGCCACAGCGCCGCCAGCGCGTGGCGCCGCTGGCACTGATCGAACTGGAATTGCCCCGTGAGCACGCCGCGCTAGGCGTTGAAGAGGCCGTGCGCCAGCACCTGGCCGCCGAGGGCGGGCAAGCCCATTATGTGGAGAACACGCTGTTCAACAGCCTGTTTGGCCTGCTGTGCTGGGAGGCGATCTTCGCCCCTGTGCCTGGCGCGTTCTTCAACCCGTTCCAGGCCGCGCCGCAGGACCTGCACGACAGCGACTTCCAGCAGCGCCGTAGTGCCCTGTTCGAGCAATGCCTGGCGCGGCTCGACGATGGTAGCCACCACCAGGCGATCCTGGATTGCTATGCAGCCAAACACGGGCTGCAGTCACCGTTCGTGTTCTGGTCGATGCTCAGCGAGGCGCTGCTGCAGCAGGCCCTGGCCTGCCTGCCGGCTGCGCAGTTGAAGCACTGCTTCGTGCGCCTGCTGCAGGACATTCGCAGCAACCGTGCGGGCATGCCCGACCTTATCCAGTTCTGGCCCGAGCAGGGGCGTTATCGCATGGTCGAGGTCAAAGGCCCCGGTGACCGCCTGCAGGACAACCAGTTGCGCTGGCTGGCGTTCTGCCAGGAGCACGGCCTGCCCGTCGCGGTCTGCCATGTGCGCTGGAGTGACGCCGCTTGAGCTATAGCGTGGCGGTGCGTGCCTTGTGCGAGTTCAGTGCCAAGGTCGGCGACCTCGACCTGCGCTTCACGCCGTCGCCCACCGCCCAGGAGGGCATCGAGGGCCACCAGCGGGTAGTGGCCCGGCGTGCGGCCGGCTACGAGTCGGAAATTACCCTGGAGGGCCAGTTCGAAGGCCTTCGGGTGCGGGGGCGTGCTGACGGTTACGACCCTGCCTGCAACCGGCTGGAAGAGATCAAGACCCACCGTGGCGACCTGGTCCGGCAACCGGCCAACCACCGCCAACTGCACTGGGCGCAGGCCAAGGTCTACGGCTGGCTGATGTGCCAGGCCCGGCAACTGGCGAGCATCGAGGTGGCTTTGGTGTACCTGGACGTCGACAGCGATAGTCAGACCCTGTTCAGTGAGCACTGCACGGCCGCTGAGTTGCAGGCATTCTTCCAGGTTCAGTGCCAGCGCTTTCTGGGCTGGGCCCAGTTCCAGCAGCAGCGCCTTTCCGAACGTGATCACGGCCTTCAGGCGCTGCGCTTTCCCTACCCAGCGTTCCGCCAAGGCCAACGGCAACTGGCAGAAACCCTGTACAAGGCGGTGAGCACTGGCCGTTGCCTGATGGCCCAGGCCAGCACCGGCATCGGCAAGACCCTGGGCACCTTGTTTCCGTTGCTCAAAGCCATGGTGCCCCAGCAACTGGACAAACTGTTCTTCCTCACGGCCAAGACCCCGGGCCGGGCGCTGGCCCTGGATGCCATGCGGCAGATCACCACGGGCGATAATCAGCCCGGGCTACGCACCCTGGAACTGATCGCTCGCGACAAAGCCTGCGAGTACCCGGACAAAGCCTGCCATGGCGAGTCCTGCCCGCTGGCGGCCGGCTTCTACGACCGCTTGCCGGCCGCGCGCACGGCCGCTGCGGCCGTGCCGATGCTGGACCGTACCCAGCTGCGCGAAGTGGCCTTGGCGCATCAGGTGTGCCCGTACTACCTGGGCCAGGAGATGGCCCGCTGGGCCGACGTTCTGGTTGCCGATTACAACTATTACTTCGACGCCCACGCCTTGCTGTTCGGGCTGACACAGCTCAACCAGTGGCGGGTCGCGGTTCTGGTCGACGAGGCTCACAACCTGGTCGAGCGCGGGCGGGGCATGTACAGCGCCAGCCTCGATCAGGGGCAGTTGCTGGCGTTGCGCCAAAGCAAACCCCATGGGCTGGGCAGTGCGCTGGACCGCCTGAACCGCCAGTGGAACGCCCTGTACAAAGAGCAACGGGCACCGTACCAGGCCAGCGAAGCGCTGCCGCATGACCTGTTGCGCGCCCTGCAGCAGTGTATCGGGCTGATCCAGGAGCAGATGAACCAGGCGCCCACGCACATCGACCCGCAGGTGCTGCAGTTCTTCTACCAGGCCTTGCAGTTCAGCCGGGTAGCCGAACTGTTCGACGAGCATTTCCTGTTCGATATCAGCCAGCGCCAAGGGCAGCGCAAGCGCCGGCTGGCGACCTTGTGCCTGCGCAATGTCACCCCGGCACGGCTGCTGGCACCGCGCATGCGCGCGGCGCGCAGTGTCACCCTGTTCTCTGCCACGCTGAGCCCGCGGCAGTTCTACAGCGACCTGCTGGGCATGCCGGCCGATACGGCGTGGCTGGAAGTGGCAGCGCCGTTTCGTGCCGAACAACTGCAGGTGCGCATTGCCAGCCAGGTGTCTACCCGGTACCAGCAGCGCCAGGCTTCGCTGGCACCGATCGTAGAGTTGATTGCCCGGCAGTATGAGCGCCAGCCGGGTAATTACCTGGCGTTCTTCAGCAGTTTCGAGTACCTGCAGCAGGTCGCCGGGCTGCTGGCCGAGCGCTACGCGCAGATCCCATTGTGGGCCCAGGCCCCGGGCATGGACGAAGCGGCGCGGCAGGCGTTCCTCGACCGCTTTGTCGCCGACGGCCAAGGCATCGGCTTTGCCGTGCTGGGTGGTGCGTTCGGTGAAGGGGTGGACTTGCCGGGCACCCGCCTGATCGGCGCCTTCGTCGCCACGCTCGGGCTGCCCCAGGTCAACCCGGTCAACGAGCAGTTCAAGCAGCGCCTGGGTCGGCAATTTGGCGCGGGTTTCGATTATGCCTATCTCTACCCCGGGGTGCGCAAAGTGATCCAGGCAGCGGGGAGGGTGATCCGGGGGGACCAGGACCGTGGCGTACTGGTATTGATCGATGAGCGTTTCGCCGAGCCGAGGGTGCAGCAGATGTTCCCGGGCTGGTGGCCGCAAGGCGAGCAGTGTACCTGACCGCTGCGTTGAGCACCTGGCACTGCGCAGGCAGGCCCAAGGTCGTTCAGGGGGCTCGATTGGGGTAAGATCACCTTCCATGCCTGATGCAAAGTCCTTGTATATCAATGTGATGGCACTGTCTTGGGCCAGAATGGCCCGACCGTTAGTTTGTCATGCAGACTCGCCGGCATGCCGTTTTGATCTGCTCCAGCGTCGGCCCGCTGTGCTGCCGGCCAACGCCCCGCTACAGGATTCACGTTTTGTCCGACCTCTCGAAAAATCCGCTGCTGCAGTACATGGCCCGCCTGGCCCCATCCAGCCAGCAAACCATGCGCTACATCCTTCAGGACGCCGCCGACCGCTTGGGGTTCGTCGACTGCAATATCGTCGACGTTCCCTGGCATCGGCTCGAGCCCGGCCATGTGATCGCTCTGGTGGCCGCCCTGCGGGCCGATGGTTACGCGCCCAACAGCTCTTCGCTGTACGTCAACGCCATCCGTGGGGTGATGAACGAGGCCTGGCGCCAGGGCCTGATCGACCACGAGCAGTTGCTACGCATCCGCGAGGTCAAGCCGGCAACCGGCACCCGCCTGCCGCCCGGGCGCAACCTGCGGCGTAGCCTGATTCGCGAACTGATGGACGTGTGCGCTGCCGACCCGCGGCCGCAAGGGGTGCGCGACGCGGCGATCATTGCCTTGCTGTATGGCACAGGCATGCGCAAGTCGGAATCGGTCGACATCGACCTTGCCCAGGTTGACTTCGCCGCGCGCAGCCTGCAAGTGGTGGGCAAGGGCAACCACCAGTTGATCAAGTACGCGCCGCCCTGGGCGTTCGAGAAGCTGCAGGCGTGGCTCGACCTGCGTCGCCAGGCCCTGCCGGCCGGTGCCGAAGATGACCCGTTCCTGTTCAACCGCATCCGCCGCGGCAACCACATCACCCGGGCGCGTATCACCAAGCATGCCATCTACTACATCGCCCGCCAGCGCGGCGCGCAGGTGGGGGTCAAGATCATGCCGCACGACTTCCGCCGCGCTTTCATCACCCGGGTGATCGAGGAGCACGACCTGTCGATTGCACAGAAGCTGGCACACCATGCCAACATCCAGACCACGGCCGTCTACGACCGGCGTGACGACAACGAACGCCGCCGTGCGGTAGACCGTTTCGACTACTGAGCGCCGACCAGCGTAGGCTTCGCCAGCACCGAAACAGGGCCTGGGTACGCCCCTGCTTTGTGCGGCTCCCGCGGCGGTGCCCGATGGCGGAGCGAGCGGTAAAAATAATTCATCTGCCTTCACCTGCGGAGTTGGCCCGCAACCTGCTATATCCAGCCTGCGAATTTGATCGAGTGGTCAGGCCGTGCGCACTAACCGGCGCCCGCCGCTGACCCTCTTACCGGCCAGCAGGCCACGAATTTCAGGGGCCGCAGGATGTCGCTCGCGGAGCAGATCGAACACCACCAAGACGATGCAGGCTGGAGCGCCCACCTGCAATTGCGCTTTGTCCAGCGTGCGGGCACGACCCGCCTTGGTGCATGGAAACATTTCGGACCTCTTTTGGTGCAGCGCCCGTTCTATCCGGAAGGTGCACCCTGCCATGTGTATGTACTGCACCCGCCGGGTGGCATCGTTGCCGGCGATCGTCTGGAGCTCGACATTCAGCTGGAAGCTGGCAGCCACGCCCTGCTGACCATGCCCGGTGCCAGCAAGTTTTACCGCAGCATCGGCCCGACCGCACGGCTGACCCAGCGCTTCCACCTGGCCGCTGGCAGCACCCTGGAATGGTTGCCCCAAGACAGCATTTTCTTCTCCGGTGCCCGTGCCCGGCTCGCCAGCCACTTCACCCTTGAGCCCGGCGCCCGGTTGCTGGCCTGGGAAACGCTGTGCCTGGGCCGCCCGGTGATGCTCGAACGGTTCGACCAGGGTGCACTCGACAGCCTGTTGCACATCACCCTGGCCGGCGAAACGGGCCTGCATGAGCGCCTGCGTATCGAAGGCGGCCAGCTGGGCAAGCTCGGTGGCCACCCACTGCTAGCCACCTTCTGTGCCGCGCCGGCCGATCAGGCATTGCTGGAGCAGGTAAGGCCCATGCTCGATGAGCTGGGCACCCCTGCCGGCGCGACGCTGCTCGGTTCGCTGCTGGTGATCCGCCTGCTCGACCATGACAACCAACAATTGCAACGCACCCTGCAACGCCTGTGGCATGTGCTGCGCCCGGCCGTTCTCGGCCTGCCTGCCTGCCCGCCACGTATCTGGGCCACCTGAGAGAGCGCCATGGAGCTGACCCCAAGAGAGAAAGACAAATTGCTGCTGTTCACTGCCGCCTTGTTGGCAGAACGGCGCCTGGCCCGTGGCCTGAAACTCAACTACCCGGAGGCCGTAGCGCTGATCAGCGCCGCCGTGCTGGAAGGGGCCCGTGATGGGCGCACCGTCGCTGAGCTGATGAGCATGGGCCGCGAGGTGTTGAGCCGTGACCAGGTCATGCCTGGCATCGCCGAGATGCTTCACGACGTACAGGTCGAAGCGACCTTTCCGGATGGCACCAAGTTGGTGACCGTGCATGACCCGATCGTCTGAACCTGCCGAGGAACGCCGCATGATCCCAGGTGAAATCCAGGTCGCCGCTGGCGACATCGAATTGAACAGTGGCCGCGCCACGGTCAGTGTCAGCGTAGCCAACCATGGCGACCGCCCGGTGCAGGTCGGCTCGCATTACCACTTCTACGAAGTCAACGAGGCGCTGGTGTTCGAGCGCGGGCCAACCCTGGGCTTTCGCCTGGATATCCCGGCCGGCACTGCCGTGCGCTTCGAGCCGGGCCAGGCCCGTACGGTGCAACTGGTGGCCTACGCTGGCAAGCGCGAAGTCTACGGCTTTCAGGGCAAGGTCATGGGCGCACTGGAGGGCAGGGCATGAGCCGAATTTCCCGCCAAGCCTATGCCGACATGTTCGGTCCTACCGTGGGTGACCGTGTGCGCTTGGCCGACACGGCATTGTGGGTCGAAGTAGAGAAGGACTACACCGTTTACGGCGAAGAAGTGAAGTTCGGCGGCGGCAAGGTCATCCGCGATGGCATGGGGCAGGGCCAGATGCTGGCCGCCGAGGCCATGGACCTGGTGTTGACCAACGCGTTGATCATCGACCACTGGGGTATCGTCAAGGCCGATATCGGCATCAAGCACGGGCGTATTGCCGTGATCGGCAAGGCCGGCAACCCCGACGTGCAACCAGGCGTCAACATACCCGTAGGGCCAGGGACCGAAGTGATCGCCGCCGAGGGCAAGATCGTCACTGCCGGGGGGGTCGACTCGCACATCCATTTCATCTGCCCGCAGCAGGTGGACGAGGCGCTCAACAGCGGTGTAACCACCTTCATCGGTGGCGGCACTGGCCCGGCTACCGGAACCAACGCCACCACCTGCACCCCGGGCCCGTGGTACCTGGCGCGCATGCTGCAGGCTGCCGACAGCCTGCCGATCAACATCGGTTTGCTGGGCAAGGGCAACGCCTCGCGCCCTGAAGCGTTGCGCGAGCAGATCGCTGCCGGGGCGGTCGGGCTCAAGCTGCACGAGGACTGGGGCTCGACACCGGCGGCCATCGACTGTTGCCTGGGCGTAGCCGAAGAAATGGATATCCAGGTGGCGATCCATACCGACACACTCAACGAATCGGGCTGTATCGAAGACACGCTGGCGGCGATCGGTGACCGCACCATCCACACCTTCCACACCGAAGGTGCCGGTGGCGGCCATGCCCCCGACATCATCCGTGCGGCCGGGCAGGCAAACGTGCTGCCGTCCTCGACCAACCCGACACTGCCGTACACCATCAACACGGTGGACGAGCACCTGGACATGCTCATGGTCTGCCACCACCTGGACCCAAGCATTGCCGAGGACGTGGCGTTTGCCGAGTCGCGCATCCGCCGTGAGACCATCGCTGCCGAGGACATCCTCCACGACATGGGCGCTTTCGCCATGACCTCGTCCGACTCCCAGGCCATGGGCCGGGTGGGCGAGGTGGTGCTGCGCACCTGGCAGGTGGCGCACCAGATGAAGCTGCGCCGTGGCCCACTGGCACCGGATACCCACTACAGCGACAACTTCCGGGTCAAGCGCTACATCGCCAAATACACCATCAACCCGGCGCTCACCCATGGCATCGGCCACGAGGTGGGCTCGGTCGAAGTGGGCAAGCTGGCAGACCTGGTGCTGTGGTCGCCGGCATTTTTCGCGGTCAAGCCCGCCTTGGTACTGAAGGGCGGCATGATCGTCACCGCGCCCATGGGCGATATCAACGGGTCCATCCCTACGCCCCAGCCGGTGCATTACCGCCCGATGTTCGGCGCGTTGGGCGCAGCCCGCCATGCCACGCGCATGACCTTCCTGCCCAAGGCCGCCATGGACCGTGGCCTGGTCGAGCAATTGAACCTGCGCAGCCTGATCGGCGTGGTGGACGGGTGCCGCCGGGTGCGCAAGCCGGACATGGTCCACAACACCCTGCAACCGCTGATCGAGGTCGACGCGCAAACCTACCAGGTGCGTGCCGATGGCGAGCTGCTGGTCTGCGAACCGGCCAGTGAACTGCCGCTGGCCCAGCGCTATTTCCTGTTCTGAAGGAGCACCGATGATTGTCTTGACCCAGCGGATTACCGAACCCGGCGCACGTGCTGTCACGGGTACCGTCACCCTCGATGTGGACAGCCGCATCAAGAGCCGCCTGCGGGTGACGCTGGACGATGGTCGCGAAGCCGGCCTGATGCTGGAGCGTGGCCACCTGCTGCGTGGCGGCGAGCTGTTGGCTGATGCCGAGGGCACCCAGCTGATCCGCGTGCTGGCAGCGCCCGAGGCGGTGTCCACCGTGCGCTGTGCCGACCCGCACCTGCTGGCGCGCGCGGCCTACCACCTGGGCAACCGCCATGTCCCGCTGCAGATCGAGCCCGGCCTGTTGCGCTTCCAGCACGACCATGTGCTGGACGAGATGCTGCGTGGCCTGGGCCTGACTGTCGAGGCCGAGCAGGCCCCGTTCGAGCCCGAAGCGGGCGCTTACCAAAGTGCGCCACACAGCCACAGCCACGCTCACGGCCACGATCACCCGTTCGTGCGCTTGCCTGCCCATTCCTGAACTGCCCTGGAGCAACCGATGAAAAAGACTTTCGCCCTGTTTCTGCTGATGCTGGCCGTGCCGGCTTTCGCCCACCCCGGGCATGACAGCAACCCCTTGCATGACGGCCTTCTGCACCCGCTGACCGGGCTCGACCACCTGCTGATGCTGCTGGGCACCGGCGTACTGGCGGCGCTGACCCGGCGCAACCTGACCTTGCCACTGGCGACCCTGGCCGCGATGTTCGGCGGGGCGGTATGTGGGCATCTGTTCGGGGACGTGCTGGGCATGGAAACGCTGATCGCTGTGTCGCTGCTGGTGGCCGCGGGTGCCGTGCTGCTGCCTGGCCGGCAACAGCTGCTGGCCTTGGCGATGCCGGTGTTCGCGCTGTTCCATGGCTGGGCGCATGGCGTCGAGGCCACGCCAAGCGCGTTCTGGCAGTTCAGCGCCGGCTTTGTCACGGTCAGCGGGCTGTTGCTGGCCGCCGGCTTTGCGGTCGGTTGCCTGCTGCGCCGCCATGCTGGCCTGCAAAAAGCTTTCGGCGGTGGCCTGCTGGCCGGCGCCGTGCTGGTACTGGCCGGCTGATGAACAGCGATCTGGCGTTGCTGCGCCTGCTGCAACTGGCCAGCCCAGGCCTGCCGGTAGGTGGCTTCACCTATTCACAGGGCCTGGAGTGGGCCGTGGAGGCGGGCTGGGTAAGGGATGTGCACGGGTTCACTGCGTGGCAGCGTGAGCAGTTGCACGACACCCTGGTCGGCCTGGACTGGCCGGTGCTCGCCCGCTTGTACCAGGCCTGCCAGGCCGAGGATGCGCAGACCTTCGCTCATTGGAGCCGCTTTTTGCTGGCCAACCGTGAAACCGCCGAGTTGCGCCTGGAAGAACAGCAGCGCGGGGCGGCCCTGGCACGGCTACTCGACGGCTGGCAGCTGGGCCAGGCGCCGGCGTGGCGTACCAGCCTCGAGCTGACCCAGTTGGGCGGCATGGCCTGGTTGGCTGTGCACTGGGCCATCCCCTTGCGCCAACTGGCCCTGGGGCATGGCTTTGCCTGGCTGGAGGGCGCGGTCATGGCCGGCGTCAAGTTGGTGCCGTTCGGCCAGCAGGCGGCCCAGACCCTGCTGCGTGACCTGGCCACCGATTTGCCCGCAGCCATCGACCAGGCCCTGACCCTGGGCGACGACCAGCTCGGCGGTGGCCTGCCGTTGCTGGCCATTGCCTCATCGCGTCACGAAACCCAATACACCCGTTTGTTCCGTTCCTGAGGACTGCCTGCATGCATAGCTATCAACAACCCCTGCGCGTCGGTGTCGGCGGCCCGGTCGGCTCCGGCAAGACCGCACTGCTCGAAGCCCTGTGCAAAGCCATGCGCGATCACTACCAGATTGCCGTGGTCACCAACGACATCTACACCAAGGAAGACCAGCGCATCCTCACCGAAGCCGGCGCGCTGGAGCCGGAGCGCATCGTCGGGGTGGAAACCGGCGGCTGCCCGCACACGGCGATTCGCGAAGACGCCTCCATGAACCTGGCGGCGGTCGAGGCGCTGGCGCGCAAGTTCGGCAACCTCGAAGTCATTTTCGTGGAAAGTGGCGGTGACAACCTCAGCGCCACATTCAGCCCGGAGCTGGCCGACCTGACCATCTACGTGATCGACGTAGCCGAGGGCGAGAAGATTCCGCGCAAGGGTGGCCCGGGCATCACCAAGTCCGACTTCCTGGTGATCAACAAGACCGACCTGGCACCGTATGTGGGGGCTTCGCTGGAGGTGATGGAGCGCGATACCCAGCGCATGCGCCCACAGCGCCCATGGACCTTCAGCAACCTGAAGAAAGGTGAGGGGCTGCAGGCAGTGATCGATTTCATTGTCGAACGCGGAATGCTGGGTGTGCGCGGTTAAACCGCCGCGCACACCGGCGTAGGCGGTGCCACGCACCGCAGAGCTGTCGCCTGTTCAGCCAGAATGGGCGATAGGCTCGTCACCCAGTTCCTCGGCTGCCTCTTCATCGCCAGGAAGCGCGGTTATCACGCTGAAGTCGCTGACTTCCACCTGCCCGCCGCCATAACCCAGCAAGTGGAAGGAAAACGCCTTGCGATCGGTCGGGTTGTCAAAGCGGAAGTCCATCTCCAGTGGCTGATCGGTGGTGACTTGCACCTCGGCAGGCAGACCCAGCGGTACGTCCTGTTCCAGTTGCTTGGCCTTGAGCTGGATATAGGCCACGTGCCTTGGGTCCAGCGAGCGGACCTTGATGCGTACCCGGGTACGCGAGCCCCCTGGCATTTCCAGGTACTGGGCACCGATCAGGTTGTCGGCCCAATCATCCTGAATGTGCTTGCGCAGCCTGATCGGCGCAGGGCCGCCAAACTGGTAGCGCAGGTTCAGCGGCGTCTGCAGCAGCGACTGGTCGAGCACGCCGGCCAGGGCACCGATCTGCTGCCCGAGCAGGTTATCACCGCTGCCAAGGTAGCGGGCCTGCCCGGCGATGAAGCCCTCACTGGCGTAACGCCGGCACCGTTGTTGAAAATCGCACTCGGTAAACACCCCTTGGCCGTTGTGGTAGCGCAGCATGCCGTTGGTGTAGGCGATCATTTCGCGGCCGGTGTCGTAGTCGCGGTACAGCGAGCGACCGCCCAGGGCCATGGGGATCGGCAGCGAGAAGTAGTCGAGCAGTGAAGCGGCAAGGTCGATGTGGCCATAAGTCCCTTGCTTGAGCCGTGGCAATTGGGCCTGCTCCGGGGCCAGGGTCAGGTTGAAGCCCCAGGAGGACGCCAGGCGCACACCGTCGATACCATGCGACTCGTCGGAGGTCAGCACCACCAGCGTGTCCTTGAGTACCCCCTGGCGTTCGAGGCTGTCGAGGAACGCCGCAACCGCGTCGTCCAGGTAGGCCACTGCCGCCTGTTTCGGCGTGTCGAACCGTTCGAGGTACTCCGCCGGCGCGGAATAGGGCTGGTGGGTACCGACGGTCAGCAACGTAAGCATCCAGGGTTTGTCCTGCTGCTGCAAATGGCCCACGTAGCTCAATGCGCCCTCGAAGAACGCGCGGTCGTCCTTGCCCCAGGGGAAGTCCAGGTAGTTCTTGTTGGCAAACCACTCCAGGCCATGTACAGCCTCGAAACCGACATGCGGCATGATGCGGTCCTTGGCCATGAAGCGCAGGCCCGCACCTTGGAGGTAATGGGTGGTGAACCCGGCCTGGCGCAACTGCGCCGGCAGGCAGGCCTGGTTACGTTCGTTCTGGGTCAGCAGCTCAACCCCCTTGGGGGTGCCGTTGGCCAGCTTGTCGTAGTCGCCACACAGCATGGCGTACAGCCCACGAATGGTCTGGTGGGTGTGCAGTACGTAGTCCGGGGTATTCATGCCGCGCTCGGCCCACCTGCTGAGCTTGGGCATGAGCTCTTCGTCGAAGGGGCTGTTCAACGCCTGACGGTTGGGCCGCAGGTAAGCGCCGGGGATGCCTTCCAGGGTGATCACCAGCAAATTGCGCGCACGGCCCGGGCCGTCCAGCAGGCGTTGCCCGTGCAGGTCGGATTGCGTCAGGCCGGTGCTGGGCAGGGGGGTGAAGGGCATGGAAGTGCCCAGCCACTCATCGGCCTGGCGCTGTACCTGGCCCACCCCGGCAGACAGCAACTGATGGCCCAGGTTGTATTGCCGCCATTGGTCGGCATCGGAAGGGGCCAGTTGCTGGCTGCCCCAGTGGGCGCCGAACAGCACGACCGGGATGGCCCAGGCCTTGCGCGGCAGCGCCCGGCCGCGCTGTGCACGGCTGCGCCAGGCGAGAACCAGCCAGGCCAGCAGGCCGCCGCCCATCAGCCAGGGCAGCCAGGCATGGGCCAGGCCGCCGCCGGTGGAGTTTTCCATGAACTGCGGGTCGGCCAGGTAGGCCAGGTCGGCGCTGGTGGGCAAGCGGCCCACCGCGCTGACCAGTTCGGCCGAGGCGACCCACAGGGCCGCCCAGGCCAGCAACACCGGCAGCGCCAGCCACCACGGGCGGCGCTGCAGCAGTAACAGCAGCAGGCTGCCAAGGGCGAGGTCTGACAGGTAGCCCAGTGGGTTGGACCAACCCAGCATGGCGCGCGCACCCAGTGGGATCACCAACAGCAGGCCTGCCAGAGCGGCAAGCCGGGCCTGTGGGTGGTCGGACAGGTTCTTCACAAAAACTTCCTTTTTGCCATTGAATCGTCATGAAACTGTGCTGAATGATAACAGGCGGGCGGGCGGGAAGGCGGGCGCTACAAGGGTGGTTACCAAAAGCCGGGCCCGTAGTCGCGGGCCCGGCGGATGGCGAGGTTCAGAAGTAGTAGGGGAATTTCAGGCTGAAGGAAAAGTCCGGGGCGTCGTCGGTGAGTCCAATGGACAAGTTGGGCACGATGGTCAGGTTGTTGCTGGCGGCGAAGGTCAGGCCGATGTTGAAGTTGGCGGCGTTGTAGTCACTGTTGGAAATCGACTGCCAGTCACCGCCATCCGGTTTGATCTTGCTCTTGCGGGCAAACTGGTCCGACACCGAGAACGACATGCTCATCTTCTCGTTGAGCGCGAACGCGATGCCCCCGCCGATTTGCCAGGAGTCGCCAAGCTTGACGTCGCCCGGCACCTTGCTGTTGACCTGCGGGCTGATGTCGCTGAACGAGTCCTGCATGTTGTAGGTGTAGGACAGGCTGCCGAACAGCACGGCCGGGTCAAAGGTCTTGACCAGCGAGATGCCTGGGGTGATCGACCACACGCCGTTGCCCGTCGGCAGGCTGTCCGGTACCGCCAGGTTGTTGTTGCCGTCCACCTCGCGCAGCTTGATGCCATAGGGGTCCTTGCCGGTCGGCGCCTTGACCCGCAGGGTGGCCACGGCATCTGGCCAGGTTTCGTCTTCGTCGAGGAACTTGTAGGCCACGCCAACGTTGATATCGCCGATTTCCGGGTCACGCGTGACGGTGGCATCGGAGGTGGCCGCGCCCGAGCCGCCAGCACCGCCGGACGAGTAGGTGGATTCGCGGTACACCACCGGCACGTTGATGTCGAACTGCCAACGTTGCGCCAGGTTGTAGCGCGCGGTCATGTCCAAGGTCCAGTTGTCGGCCTTGATGCGGTCGAGGTTGATGCTGCCCAGGAAAATCGAGTCCAGCGCCAGGAACCCGTTGAGGGTCAGTGCACGGGTGTCGTAGTGGGTATAGGTCAGGCCGGTCTCGAAGCTGAACTTGCCGCCACCGAAGAAGCCGCTGGCCTCGTCATACAGGTTGGACACGCTCTGCGCCGGCTCCGAGTCGGCAGCCAGGGCCTGGCCATAGGAACTGCCGGTGGTGCCAGGGGCGCCGGACGCTACCGTCTGGCCACCCTTCACGCCTTCGGCAGGCGACTTGACCAGGCGTTTGGGTGGGGCCGCCGCCGGGGCTTCTTCAACCTGGCGCACGCGTTGTTCCAGCACCATCAACGCTTGCTGCTGGGCCTCATACCGGCGCTTGAGTTCGGTCAGTTCCTGCTTCAGTGCCTCGACCTGCGGGTCGGCAGCGGCATACAGCAATGTGGCCGGAGCCAGGGTAGTCAGACAAACAAAAGCCTTGAGCGTAAAAGATCGGTGCATGGAGTTGCCGTCCCTTCCAACTACTTTTGATGAGACTGAGCGTAGATCAGTATCCGAAAGTGCGAAGGCCTTTGAGCTGATCGAGGCTGCCATTGAGCGAAGCCGCTGTCGGCACGCTCTCGCGCATGACCACATTGAGGGAGGTGACATTGCTGACCAGGTTGCCGTTGCCCAGCAGCGTGGTGTTCTGCATCAGGCCGCCCTGGGCCAGGCGTTGCATGCTGCTGCCCTGGTTGTTGCTGGCGTTGATGTTCAGCTGCACGCCCACGCCGCTGGCCGATACGCTCAGCGAACCGGCGCCGTTTTCTGCGTTCAGGGTCTGGCCTGCGGCCAGCGCCTGGCCCTGCTGTTGCACCACCGGTGCCTGGTTGGCCTTGGTGACGTTGATGTCGACGTTGTTGTATGCGCCGTTGTTATCACCGGCGGCGCGCACTACCTGGGTGACGCCCTCGCTGGTGGCCAGCCCGGCACCGCCGGTCACGCTGCCGGTCCCGGACGCAGCGGCCGCCCCAGCCGCGCTGCCGGTGCCTTTTTCATTGATCGTCGACACGTAGAATTGTGGCTTGATTGTCGACGCTTGCACCTGCAGGCTGCTGCTGGCGCCAATCACGTCGCCTTTGGCATTTTGCCAGGTGCTGCTCATGACGATGCCGAAGCTCACGATGCGCCCCGGCATCACGTAGCGACCACGCAAAGTTGCCAGTTCCTGGTCCTTCAGTTCGATGGGTTTGAACGTTTCTGCATGAACCGGCAGGCTGGCAGCCAGGCAGGCCAATGCCAGCAGGAAGGGGTTGTTCATGGCGGGCTCCCGGGAGCGTCATGCTCCTTATCATTGGACGTATCGTTAGAAGAAGTCGCTTTTGATGAAGCCAAAGTCCAGCAGCTCTGCGTCCTGCACCGGGGTGAAGTTGTTCACTCGACCCTTGGCGGTCAGCGGCAGAGGCGGGTCGAGCAAGACATTGTTCTTGTCATAACCCTGGCCGATCACGGCGAAGATGATGCCGTTCCAGCCCTTGAGGAAGTCGTCTACCTTGTAGCGCCTGTGGCCCAGCACTGGGTCACCGACATACACCCAGCCCTTGTCGACTTTCTGCATGACCACGAAGTGCTTGTAGCCACGCACATCCATCAACACCACCACCGGAATGCGCACGCTGTGCAGGGTATCGGGCGCTACACGGTAGCCGCGGGCACGCATGCCCAGGCTTTCCACGTAGCGCTTCATGTCGAGCATCGAAAAGCCCTGGGTGCGCACCAGGTCCTGGTCGGCGTGGGCCAGCATGCCTTCGATGATCTGGTGTTCGTCCACATCCAGCCAGTAGGCCTGGCGCAGGATGGTCGCCAGGGCAGCAGCACCGCAGCTGAAGTCGGTTTTCTGTTGCACCAGGTCGGCGAACTTGCGCTCGCGCACGCTTTGCAGGGGTTTGAACACCACGGCGCCGCCCGGCAATACCGCCAGCGGCATTTGTGCAGCTTCGCTCACGCTGGCCAGGCACAGTAAAAACGCCAAGGCGATAATGCGCATGATCGGATGCCTTCTTGTTCTGTTGAAGAAAGGCCCCCCGAAGGGGGCCTTGATTGCAGCGTTAGAACGAGGTGTTGGAGATGGCCAGCGAGTTGCTCTGCTGGTTGCCTACACCGGCGGCCACGTTCACGCCCAGGTTGCCGCTGCCACCGTTGACCGAACCGCTAAGGGTTGCAGTGTTGGTAACAGGGTTGGCCCAGCCGGTCGGGGTCAGCACTTGGAAGGACACGGTATTGCTCAAGTCGTAAGCACTGCTTTCGCTGTAGCTCTTGGCGACGTCGTTGGAGGACTGATGCGATTGCTCGCCAGACTTGGAGAAGTCAGAGGCGGAAGCGTTTTCGTACGAGGACTCATGAGACTTGGTGTACGAAGAATCGCGCGACTTGTCGTAGGAGGACTGGTGCGACTTGTCGTAGTTCGAGTCGAATGCCTTCTCGAAGGACGAGTCATAGGCACTTTCGTGCGACTTGTCGATCGAGGCGTTCAGCGAGGCGTTCAGCGAACCATCGAAGCTGCTGGTGCGCGAGCGTTCGCGGCGGCCGTCGTCGGTGGTGACCGTGCGGGTCGCGTCGGCTGCTGCAGCCAGGCTGGCGTTCAGGCTGGCACTGCTGGACGAGCTGTTGGAACCGCTGGCCGAACCGTTCATGCCCCAGCTGTTGGAACCGCTGGCGCTGGCACTGTTGGAGCCACTGGCGTTGGCGCTGCTCGAACCGCTGGAGTTCCAGCCGCTGGAGCCGCTGTTGCTGGCGCTTTGCGAGCCGGCCACGCTGAAGCTCGACGACGCGCTGCGGTCATCGCTCGAGTTGAAGGTGCCGTCACGCGAGCTCGAGCCGCTGGCCGAAGTGGTGAAGGTCAGCGTGTCTACCCGGTAGGTGCGGTCGGCGCTGTTGTTCACCGTCAGGCCTGGGCCGGACTGGTTGGCGGAGGCGGTCGCCGTGGCGTTGCCCAATGGGGCGCCGGTGTTGGCGATGGCCATGGTGTTTTTCTGCTGGTTGAGGTCGCCACCGGCCACGTTGATGCCGATGTTGCCTTCAGCCCCGCTGGCCGAGCCGCTCATCAGCGCCGACGATTGCGTCGAGTAGTTGTCTACCCGGTTGCTGCGGCTGGTTTGCACCACGTCGGCCGTGGCGTTGGCCATGCCGAACACGAAGCTGTTGTCCAGGCTCGATTCGGAGCCGGCGTTGGCGATGGCTGCAGCGTTGTCCTGCTGGTTGCCGTTACCGGCCGCGACGTTGATGCCGACGTTGCCGCTGGAGCCGGTGCCCGAGTCGCTCATCTCGGCTTCGTTGATGGTGCCTTGGTTGGTGATGCGGTTGTTGGTACTGGTTTGAGTGTCCCAGGCATTGGCGGTTGCATACACCGGGATCTTGGTGGCAGGAGGCGTGTGCTGGCCATTGTTGTTGCCATTATGGTAGTCACCGCGCCGGTCGTTTTGCCCAGCTTGTACAGCAACAGCCATGACCGCAGCAATTGCGAAAACCAGAGGCTTGATTGCCATCGAGGGTTTCATGGTGATTCTCCGTACTCTAGTAGGTTAAGTGTCGTTCTTAACTGAAAGGGTCAGTCCGCGACCCGGATGCTCAAGGTGTTGGCCATGCGGTTTCCCACCCCGGCACTCTGGTTCAACTGGATCACCCCACGGCTACCGGTGAAGGCCTGGTCACTGGTGGTGACCTGGCGATAGCCGGCTGGGATATCCGTTGCTCCGGAGTTGTTGTGCAGCGTCACGTTCTGTTGCATGAGGACGCTGTCGTCGATGCTTTGCGGTTGTGCGCCAATGCTGATGCGCATGGCATTGGCTTGCTGGGTGTTGGCGCCTGCACTCTGGTTCACCCCCAGGGCGCCGCTGCCGTTACTGAACGCGTTGCCCTGAATGGTCGCGCGGGCGTCCATCCTCGGGTCGGCGGGGGTGTTGAGCTGTTGGCGGATCTGGGTACTGGCGTTGGCCTCGGGGCCAACGGCGATGGCGCGGGCATTGGCCTGCTGCTGCTGGTCCCCGGCGGCCTGGTTGACGCTGAGGTTGCCTTGGTAGCGGCTGCCGGAACTGTCGATGTCAGCGTTGTTGATGACCGGAACGGGGGACTGGGCGAAGGCGGGCGCACTGCACACCGCAGCCAGCATCAGCAGCATGTACTTCATCTCACTTGCCCCCGCCGGTCAGGATTTGCAGCGGCGCCAGGCCACGTTGCACGCTGGAGTTGACCATGTTGGCGATGCCGTTACCGGAACCACCGGTACCGCGGCCGCCGGCCAGGTTGGGCAACTGGTTCTGGTTGCCGAGGTTGCCGCCCAGGTTGTTGGTCTGCTGGGTGATCATGTTGCTGATGCCAGCGCCGCTGCTGATGGCGGCGAAGTCGCCGTCGCTCAGCTCGTTGGTCTGCTTGAGCACATAGGCAGAGGGGTTGGCGTTGACCGTGGTCGGATTGGGATCGGGCCGCAGGGGGGGAACGGTTGCGTTGCGCACCTGCACGTCGCGGGTGATGGTGATGATCCCCTTGTCGGCCTGCGCCGTCAGGCTCAGTGACCCCAGTACGCAGCCCATCAGCAAGGCGTGATAAAGGTGGTTGGCTGTTTTCCTCACGACGGCACTTCCTTCTTTGAGCGCTGGGCCTGATCAGCGATGCGAAGGACAGAGCAGAAGGTGTGCCGCTTTTTGAATTGGTATGAAAATCAGGCGCTTGGCGATGACAGCTAAGACGCAGGTGGTGTGTGGTGTGTCAGCCGTGAAACAGTTGCACACCGGCATGGCCGGGCGGGCCTGCTGTGGCGTCGCCTGAAGGGAGATTTCGCAGCGGTGTTTCACCCGCTTGACACTCACCCTGCTAGTGGGAGCAGCCGCCTGGTTTCGGGGGTTGTACCGCAGGGGGCTGTGTCAGTGGCTTAACACTCGGCAGGGTAGGCTGGCTTATCGCTATCAAGGAGCCTAGCCACCGCTTCCAGGGCCAACAACTGGCGCTGTGGCCAACTCCCTTCAATTATCTGGTGGGGCTGGCCATGCTGCTGCAACCAGGCCCGGCTGTCTTCGAAAAAGCGTTGCCGATCGCGCACGTCCGGCTGGCTGCGCTGGCCGTCGGCGACCCATTCCACGCCTTGTGGGCTTAGCAAAAGATGCAGGTCGTAATGCCGGGCGAGCAGGGCCTGTTCCAGCCAGGCCGGGCAGTCGCCGAACAGGGCATGGCTCCAGAGCATGTTGCTGAGCAGGTGGGTGTCGAGGATCAGCAAGGGGGGCGCCTGCTCGCGGGCCTGGTCTTCCCATGCCAGTTGGCCACGGGCAATGCTGGGGATATCGGCGTAGCAGGTATCGCGGCGCTCCTGCTCGATGAAGTGACGCACGTATTCGGCCACCACCAAACCGCCAAAATGCGCCTGGATCACCCCGCTGAGCCAGCTTTTGCCGCTGGACTCGGGGCCGCACAGCACCAGTACTTTCGTCGCCTGCACCGTGCTCATGGCTGCACCAATGCCGGGTCTCGCCGCCATTCCAGCCAGCCGCGTACGGCTATGAGGGTCAAAACGGCGAACAAGCCTGCCGTGAAATACAGCTGCTGGTGCAGGTACAGGCCGACATACAGGGTGTCGACCACAACCCAGAGGGCCCAGCATTGCAGGCGCTTTTGCGCCATCCACAGTTGTGCCACCAGGCTGAAGCCGGTCAGGGTCGCGTCCAGCCACGGCATGGCGGCGTCGGTCCAGTGGGCCATGGCCGCGCCCAGGGCGGCACTCAGCAGCACCCCGACGGCCAGGCCGGCAAATAGCGCCGGGCCTTGCAAGCGCGAGACCTGGCGGGCGTCTTCAGCGCGGTCGGGGCGTTGCCATTGCCACCAGCCGTACAGTTGCAGGAGGGCGTAGGCCAGTTGCAGCAACATGCCCGAATACAGCTTCACCTCATAGAACAGCCAGCCATAGATCAGCACCATGACCAGGCCGATCGGCCAGCACCAGGCGTTCTGCTTGACCGTGAGCCAGACAGCGATGACGCCGAGGACGGCGGCGATGAGTTCAAGGCCGGACATCGGCGATCCTTGGAGGCTGCGGGGAAGGGGCGCGATTGTAGCTGTTCGGCGGGCGAAGGTGTAGCCGCGCCCGCCGGCAGCCCGTACTACACGCGGAACTGGCGCAGTAACTGCTCCAGTTCTTCGCTCAACTGGCCCAAGGCCACCCCCGCATCGCTGGACTGGCGCGCCGCATCGGCGGTTTGCTGGGACAGCCCAGCAGTGTCCAGTACGTTGCGGTTGATCTCTTCGACCACATGCGCCTGCTGCAGGGTGGCACTGGCAATGGACGCATTCAAGGCGGTGAGGTTGTTCAGCGCCTGGTTGATGGCGTCCAGGCTGGCGCCGGCCTCGCGGGCCTGTTCGACGGTCTGGCGCGAGGCCTCGCTGCTGGTGTCGATTGCCCGCACAGCGGCGTCCGACTGGCTTTGCAGGTGCTCGATCATGGTATGGATCTCGGCCGTGGACTGCGCGGTGCGCTGTGCCAGCAGGCGCACCTCGTCGGCGACCACGGCAAAGCCGCGGCCTTGCTCCCCGGCCCGGGCCGCCTCGATGGCGGCGTTCAGCGCCAGCAGGTTGGTTTGCTCGGCAATCGAACGGATCACGTCGAGCACGCCGCCGATGCGCGTGCTGTGCCCGGCCAGGTCGCGGATCACTTGCACAGCCTGGTCGATGGTCAGCGACAGCCGGTCGATCTGCGCCAGGCTGCCGTGGATGGCTTGCTGGCCCTGCGTGACCTGCAGTTGGGCGCTGTGCATTTCCCCGGCAGCCTGTTCGGCCGTCTTGGCCACGTCCTGCACGGCGTAGGTCACTTCGTTCACGGCGGTAGCCACCTGGTCCATCTGCAACGACTGCTGGGCACTGCGCTGCTCGGCGGCCCCGGCATTGTCACCCACATGCCCGGCCGACTGGGCCAGCGCATGGGCGGCCCCTTGCAATTGGCCGACCACGCCCTGCAGCTTGCCATTGAAGCGGTTGAAGTGTTCACCAAGGCGGGTGATTTCGTCGCGACCATGGGTGTCCAGGCGCCGGGTCAGGTCACTTTCGCCACTGGCGATGTTGCCCATGGCCTGCACCGCTTCCTGAAGGGGGCGGGCAATGCTGCGGGCGATCAGCATCACCACCAGCGCCATCAGCAGGGCAATGCCCAGGCCAACCAGCGAGGCATCGCGCAACTGGCGGGCGAATTCGGCCTGCACGTCATCGACGTACACGCCCGACCCGATGATCCAGCCCCATGGTTTGAACAGCTGTATGTAGGAGGTCTTGGCCACCGGCTCGCTCGCCCCGGGCTTGGGCCAGCGGTAGTTGACCGGGCCCGCGTCGTGCTGGCGCGCCAGGGCGACCATCTCATTGAACACGGCAAAGCCGTCGGGGTCGCGGATGGCTGACAGGTCCTGGCCGTCGAGCTTGGGGTTGGTCGGATGCATGATCATCTTCGGCCCCAAGTCGTTGATCCAGAAATAATCGTCGTGGTCGTAGCGCAGCCCCCGGACAACTTGCAGCGCTTGCTGCTGGGCGGCTTCACGGCTGAGCGTGCCGGCTGCCTCCAGCCCTTGGTAATAGGCCAGTACCCCTGCAGCGGTTTCCACCACATGGCGGGTCTTTTCGGCCTTGGCCTGGTACAGGTCGCCGTGGATCTGGCGCAGCATCAGCAGCCCCAGCACCACCAGCATGGCCACCGCCACCACCAGGATCAGCCACAGGCGTTGGCTGATCGACATTGATCTCAAAGTGTTCATCCAGCCGCTCCCCCATTGTTCTTTTTATTCAGCTGCATCCAAGCACGGTTTGCAGCCATGCCCCACTCGACTAATGGCTAAGTGCTATCTTTGTCACAGTCTGCAGAAGGTTGCGTAACTGATTTGCAAAGGTGCTCTGACAGGATTTCGGCCGTGCAAGATGAAACCTTTAGCCGCCGTGAACTTTTCCACTGGCGCTGGTCCCAACAGTCGCTGTAAAAAGCCGGTCCGCGTGCGGCAATCGTCAATAGATCAAGAACAAGGAGCCTGCTGCGAGCAGCGCTCCACCGGGGGAATGATGGATTTTTGGACTGCCTTCCAGGCAATCATCTTGGGCGTAGTAGAGGGGCTGACGGAGTTTCTGCCGATTTCCAGTACCGGCCACCAGATCATCGTCGCCGACGTGATCGGTTTTGGCGGTGAACGGGCCATGGCTTTCAACATCATCATCCAGCTGGCTGCGATCCTGGCCGTGATGTGGGAGTTTCGCAGCAGGATCTGCGAAGTGGTTTTCGGCTTGCGCAGCCAACCCAAGGCACGGCGCTTTACCGGTAACCTGTTGTTGGCATTCCTGCCTGCGGTCGTACTGGGCGTACTGTTCGCCGACCTGATCCACGAGTACCTGTTCAACCCGGTCACCGTGGCGGCAGCGCTGGTGGTGGGTGGGGTGATCATGTTGTGGGCCGAGCGGCGCACGCATCGGGTAGAAGTTGACCATGTCGACGACATGCGTTGGAGCCATGCGCTGAAAATAGGCTTCGTGCAGTGCCTGGCGATGATCCCCGGCACATCGCGTTCGGGCTCGACCATCATCGGCGGGCTGCTGTTCGGTCTGTCGCGCAAAGCGGCCACCGAGTTCTCGTTCTTTCTCGCCATGCCGACCATGATCGGCGCGGCCGTGTATTCGGGCTACAAGTACCGCCACCTGTTCCAACCGGATGACTTGCCGGTGTTCGCCATCGGTTTCGTCACGTCGTTCATTTTCGCCATGATCGCCGTGCGTGCGCTGCTCAAGTTCATTGCCAACCACAGCTATGCCGCGTTTGCCTGGTATCGCATCGTGTTCGGCCTGTTCATCCTGGCTACCTGGCAGTTCGGCTGGGTCAACTGGACCTCGGTTCATGGCTGAGCTACGGCGTGCCGCGCCGCTGGACGGGGTACGCAACCTGCGCCTGAAACTGCTGGTTCTGGCCGTGTTGTGCGTGCTGCCAGGGCTGGGCGCGGCTCGCATGGCCTGGCTCGACCAGGCGTGGTGGCCATTGGCGCTGTACCCGGCGATGAGCCTGGTCAGCGTCATGCTGTACTGGCAGGACAAACACCAGGCACGTCAGCAGGCCTGGCGCACGCCCGAGAAAGTGCTGCATGCCAGCGAGCTGCTGGGTGGCTGGCCGGGTGCGTTGCTGGCGCAGCAGCTGTTCCGGCATAAGACGCGCAAGCTTTCGTACCAGCTGCTGTTCTGGGCGATTGTGCTGTTGCACCAGGTGTTCTGGGCCGACTGGCTGTTTTTCGGTGGGCGCTTTCTGCCTTTAGGGTGAAGTGCGGTCCCGAAGCGGGGGGGGGGGCAGGCGGTATTACAGCAGCAAACCCACCTGTAACCGCTTCGGTAACCGTCGCACCACCAGCTGGTGCGAACGCTGCAGCAAGTCACGCAATTCGTCCCGGCCCATGGGGTAGGGCGGCGCCATGCTGATCCAGCGTGCCCGTGCCAGGTAAGGCGCAGGTCGCACTCCAGGGCGGTCGCAATAGACGAGAAACAAATCGTCGGCCACCTTGAACGACAGCCCTGCGCCGGCCAGGTCGAGTACCGCGAACATCTTGTTGCCGGCCACCGAGAAAACCCGGATACCGCCCCACTTGTAGTCTTCCTGGGCACCCGGCAGCTCCAGGCAGAATGCCGCTACTTCGGCTTCGCTCATGTTCGCGTTCATACGTATCGCTCCCCACACGCCTCGAATGATGCCGCCAGATGGTCGATCCACACCCGTACAGCCGGCAACAGGCCGCGCCGGTGCGGGTACACCGCCTGCAGGTAGCCACCTGGCAGCGACCACTCAGGCAGCAGGCGTACCAGCTCGCCGCGTTCCAGCTCCGCCTCGCAAAACATGCTGGGTAATGCAGTAAAGCCCAAGCCAGCCCGTACAGCGGCATTACGTACTACGAAATCGTCGATCGCCAGGCGTGGCTCCAGGGCCAGGTCCTGTTGCTTGCCGTTGGGGCCCAGCAGGCGAAAGTGCACCAGCCGGTCTGCCTCGGCGGCGCCCAGTACCGGCAACGTCGCCAGTTCGGCAGGGTCGCGGATGTGGTCGGCGAAGCCTGGGGCGGCAACCAGCTGCATTTGCGCCTGGCGCAGGCGGCGGGTGACCAAGGCCGGGTCTTCATCGCCCAGGTCGCGCACGCGCAGGGCAACGTCGATACCTTCGGAAATCAGGTCCACCCGGCGGTTGAGCAGTACCATGTCCAACTGCACCAGCGGATACTGCTCGAGAAAGCGGCTGATCACCTGCGGCAGAAACGCGTGGGCCAGCGCCACGGGGCAGGACACACGCAAGCGCCCGCGTGGTTCGCTGCTCATGCTGGCCACCGTTTCATCGGCGGCTTCCGCCTCCAGCAGCATGGCCTGGCAGTGATGCAGGTAGCGCTCGCCCACTGCGGTGAGTTTCAACTGCCGGGTGGTGCGCTGCAGCAGGCGGGTGCCCAGGCGCTCTTCGAGCTCGGCGATGCGCCGGGACAAGCGTGACTTGGGAATGCCCAGCTGGCGCCCCGCTGCAGCAAAACCGCCGGCTTCCACTACGCGGGCGAAATAGAAAAGGTCATTGAGGTCTTGCATGAACAGGTCTCATTGTTCCACTCATGAGACAAACTAACGCATTTTCTGCGGCTTATCAGTCATTAATCACTCCGGTAGGATTCTGCCCATCGTGATCGCCAAGAGATGCGGTCTTCATTCACAGGAGAGTCCCATGAAACTGTTGCACATCGATTCGAGCATCCTGGGTGACAATTCCGCATCCCGCCAGTTGAGCCGCGAGGTGGTCGAAGCCTGGGAAGCCGCAGACCCGAGCGTTGAAGTGGTGTACCGCGACCTGGCTGCCGATGCCATTGCACACTTCTCTGCTGCCACGCTGGTAGCCGCTGGCACCCCGGAAGACGTACGCGACGCCGCCCAGGCATTCGAGGCCAAGCTCAGTGCCGAGACCCTGGAGGAATTCCTGGCCGCCGATGCCGTGGTGATAGGCGCGCCGATGTACAACTTCAGCGTGCCGACCCAGCTCAAGGCCTGGATCGACCGCGTTGCCGTGGCCGGCAAGACCTTCCGCTACACCGAGGCGGGCCCCGAGGGGCTTTGCGGTAACAAGAAGGTAGTGCTGGTTTCCACCGCGGGTGGTCTGCACGCTGGCCAGCCAACGGGTGCTGGGCATGAAGACTTCCTCAAGGTGTTCCTGGGCTTCATTGGTGTCACGGACCTGGAAATCGTGCGCGCTCACGGCTTGGCCTACGGCCCGGAGCAACGTACACAGGCGCTTGATGCCGCGCAGGCGCAGATCGCCAATGAGCTGTTTGCAGCGGCTTGATGCACAGCGATAAGGCTTGCAAGGCTCAGGTGCCGGCAAGTCCGCGCTGCTGATCGTGCCCTGCTCAAGGGCACTGGAAACCCGCGAATACGCAGTGTTCGCGGGTTTTCTGCGTTATGCATCAACGTTACAGGTTGACGCAACAGTCGGACTGTTGCGCCAGCCTAGGCCACAACTGTGCTGGTCCTCTTCAGAGTTATAGCCTTATGCTGTAACGAAATATGTCTAGAACGCCTGAAGAAGGAAGCTGCCGTGCCGCTCAAGGACCTACTCATCGCCCTGGTGGTGATTGTTGCCTGGGGAGTCAACTTTGTAGTCATCAAGGTTGGCCTCGACGGCTTGCCGCCGATGCTGTTGGGGGCACTGCGCTTTTTGCTGGTGGCGTTTCCCGCGGTGTTGCTGGTCAGGCGCCCCAAATTGCCCTGGCGCTGGCTCATCGCCTACGGCGCAACCATTTCTCTGGGCCAGTTCGCCTTTCTCTTCCAGGCCATGTACAGCGGCATGCCACCAGGGCTGGCTTCGCTGGTTCTGCAATCGCAGGCATTCTTCACGCTCGGCTTCGCCGCGCTGTTCCTCGGTGAACGGCTGCGCCTGGCCAGTGTGCTGGGGCTACTGGTGGCGGCCAGTGGCCTGGCCCTGATCGGCAGCGAAGACGGTGGCCACGTGCCGATGGTGGCGCTGCTGCTGACATTGTGTGGCGGGGCCATGTGGGGGCTGGGCAACATTATTACCCGGCGCTTTGGCTCGGTTGACCTGGTGGCGCTGGTGATCTGGGGTGGGTTGATCCCGCCGTTGCCGTTCCTGGCGTTGTCCTGGTGGCTGGAAGGCCCAGAGCGTATTGGCCATGCGCTTGCCAACATCAGCCTCAGCTCGGTGCTGGCGCTGGCGTACCTGGCTTTTGTCGCCACCATGATCGGCTACAGCCTGTGGAGCAAGCTGTTGTCGCGACACCCGGCCGGTAAGGTCGCGCCTTTTTCGCTGCTGGTGCCGGTGATCGGCTTGAGTTCGTCGGCATTGCTGCTGGGCGAACGACTGACCGCAATTCAGGGCTGGGGCGCCGTGTTGGTGATGGCCGGGCTGCTGGTGAACGTATTCGGCGCGCGGATCGGCCAGCGCTTGCGTGCGGCCAGCGCCTGACAGGAGGTTAGTGGGGGGCGTGGTGACGGCTGAAGCGTTGACCGGGTGGTAAGGCCCCATTGCCGGTTGCTCAGGTGCGGCTCTGTTAGACTCGGCCTCATTGTTCGAGACCAGGCCAACGGAGCGTTTGCATGATCATTTCCACTACCAGTCAACTTGAAGGCCGCCCGATTGCCGAATACCTCGGCGTGGTCAGCGCCGAATCGGTCCAGGGCATCAATTTCGTCCGCGATTTCTTTACCCGTGTTCGCGACGTGCTGGGTGGTCGCTCGCAGACCCTGGAAAGCGCACTGCGCGAGGCCCGCGAGCAGGCCACCGAAGAGCTGAAGGCGCGCGCCCAGCAGTTGCGAGCCGACGCGGTAGTCGGTGTGGATTACGAGATCAGCATGCCTTCGGTACAAGGCGGCATGGTCGTCGTGTTTGTCACCGGCACCGCAGTGCGCCTGCGCTGAAGGCCGGTTTGCCACTGGTCGGCTGCCTGGGTTTTGCCCGACTGGTCTGTAAATGACCGGCTAGTCTCACTTTTACAGGCCGCGTCACTTGGCAACTTTTCTGGTTGCCGGCGCGTTGCCGCTGAGGGAGACAGGGCATGAGCGAATCTTTTTTCGAAGACCTTAACGATGCGTTTCCGATCAACAGCCAGGTGCGTTGCGGCCAGGCGGCATTCCGGCTGGGGTTCGCCCACATGACCCTGGATGATTCCGAGCAGCTTCAGCCTGCCCATCTGCAGCGCAGCAAAAAGGGCCGCTTCATGCCGCGGGTGCCGCTGAAGAAGTAACCCCACACTGTCCGACGGCGGACTTTTTATGGTCATTCGTTGACCCGCCTCATGAAATGATTGGGTAACACTCGCCGGATCGCCAAGCCTGTGCTTTGCTGACGCCACATTCGAGCAACGGAGGACTGGATGCACATGCGCGTCAGGGAAGAGACTTATTGGCACTGGGCGGACGCCCAACTACACAGCCGCAGCCACGACGAAGCGCTCAGCGATGGCACCACACTGGATGTGCAGGTGCGCTTGTCGCGCCTGGGCGCAACGCAATTGTTCCTGGGGTTGTATGCCGGGGATGGGCGGGCGCTGGTGGAAGAGTACTACCCCGCGCGGCCGGGCGAGACCATGACCCGTGCCATGGTTTGGGGTGTCGACCGCGCCAGGGCCATGGCGACAGGGGCATTGCCGTTGCCGCCAGCCCGCCGCCAGCGGCGCCAGGCATGAAAAAAGCCCGGCCTGTTCAGGCCGGGCTTTGCTAACGGTGGCAACCTCAATTGAGCGGTTCGATCACCTTGACTGCCTGCTGCTCACGGGCAGCGGGCCATTCCTGTTGCAGGGTCTGCAGCACACGGCCAACGAACTCGGTGTCGGCGGCGGCCTTCTTGCCAACGTAGCCTTGGCCACGACGGTAGACCTTGAAGCGGGCACGCATGCTGGGCAGGTGCTCTTCAAATTCAGCTTCGACGGTATTCGGTGGCAGGCGATCGAGGCGCACTTCACCGGTTTGGCTGACCCACAGCAGGTGGTCGTCGAGGCTGTCTTTGCGGCCGGCGAACAGCTGGGCCAATTGGTCGATGGTCGGATTGTTGTTCAAGTTCATCATAAAGCCCCCATTACCCATTCGTAGGTGATTTTCACAGTTGGCGCTACCACGGTGTAGCGCACTACCAACGCTGCTACAGCAGCATCGCAACAGGGGCTTTCTCACGCTGCCTTTTGGACAGTTTCCCGCTCCACGAACGGCCCGCGTTACCGCGCAGACCGTCTGGAATACCCTTGCCACCGCCCCCGATCAGGGGGACGGCTTCATCATGCACAAGGGCGATGAACGGCGTCAACCATTTTGTAGTGAATATTTTTTTTCACTACATGGTGTCGATTTGTTCGACAATCCGCAGCTTTTCTACAGGCCGGAAAGGATCGCAAAGGCGGCACGGACCCGGGCCTCATTGGGGTAATTGCGGTTGGCCAGCAACACCACCGCCAGCTGTTCGGCGGGCACGAACGCAGCGTAGGCACCAAAGCCATTGGTGGAGCCGGTCTTGTTGTACCAGGCCGCAGGCAGCGCCGGCTGGGCTGGCTGCAAGCGCGTGACTGGCTGTGGTTCACGGATCAGCCTTGGGCTGTTGCCATCGACCAGCGTGTCCAGTGCGACCGGGTAGGGGTAGCGCTCCCAACCCAGGCCCTGGGTCATGGCGCCGACCTGAAAGTAGCCTTGGCGGGTAATGCTCAAGGCTTGCTGCAGCGTTGGTGGCAGGCCCTGCGGTTGCAGGTGCAGGCGCACGTAGCGCAGCAGGTCGCGGGCGCTGGTCTTGATCCCGTAGGCTTCGTCGGCATAGGGGCCGGGGCCGACGCGTACCGGCTTGTCGGCGGCATCGTAACCTTGTGCGTACAGGCCTTGGGCGCTGGCGGGCACCTGCAGATAGGTGGCGCGCAGGCCCATCGGTGCCAACAGCCCTTCGCTCATCAGTGTCGAAAACGATTGCTGTTGTGCGCGGGCGGCCAGGTCGCCGAACAGGCCCAGGCTAGGGTTGGAGTAGCAGCGCTGGGTGCCGGGTTTGGCGCGTGGTTGCCAGTGCCGGAAGAAATCGACGACCTGCTGCGGCGTCTGGACGTCATCCGGGAACTGCAGCGGCAGGCAGTCCGCGCTGTAGGCACCGAGGTCGCGAACGGACGCCTCGCCAATAGGGGCGCCTGCCAACGCCGGGTGGTAACGCTTGGCCGGCGCCGACAGGTCCAGCTTGCCCTGCGCGCTGGCCAGCGCGGCCAAGGTGGCGGTATAGGTCTTGCTCAACGAGCCGATTTCGAACAGCGTGTCGCGGCTTACCGGCACGTTGTCGGCCTTGCTGGCCACGCCGTAACTGAAATAGTGCGCATGGCCGTGGGCATAAATGGCCACCGCCATGCCGCTGATGCCTTGCTCCTGCATCAGCGGGCGGACGACCTGGTCGACCTTGGCCTGCAACGGGTCGTGAGCCTGGGCGGTGGTATGGCCCAAGGCAAGCGTGATGGTGGTGGCAATCAAAGCCTTGCGCAAGCGCGGCATGGGCGGTTCCTTGTATGCATGGTGTCCGTTGAGCGATACCCCAGGGGGTTCCGGCGTTAGCGCTGAAAAGCCGGAAACCTTATCGTCTGCCCTTGCACAATGACAAGACGGGAGCCGTGATGAAGTATTTGCGCATGCTGTTCGACAATTTCACCCTGGCCTTGCTCGGGGTGGTCTGCATTGCCACCGTATTGCCTTGTTCGGGGGACGGCGCGGTGTACTTCGGCTGGCTGACCAACCTTGCCATCGGCCTGCTGTTCTTCCTGCACGGTGCCAAGCTGTCGCGTGAGGCGATCATCGCAGGCGCCGGGCATTGGCGCCTGCACCTGCTGGTGTTCTCCTGCACGTTCGTGCTGTTCCCGCTGCTGGGGTTGGCGTTCAAGCCGCTGTTCGTGCCACTTGTAGGCAATGAGCTGTACCTGGGTGTGCTGTACCTGTGCGCCTTGCCCGCAACCGTGCAGTCGGCCATCGCCTTCACTTCGCTGGCCCGCGGCAACGTGCCGGCGGCCATCTGCAGTGCGGCGGCGTCCAGCCTGCTGGGTATCTTCCTCACCCCATTGCTGGTGGTGATGTTGCTGGGCGCCAGTGGCGATACTGGCTCCGGCCTGGATGCGGTCCTCAAGATCACCTTGCAACTGCTGGTGCCATTCGTGGCCGGGCAGATCGCGCGGCGCTGGATTGGCGCCTGGGTCAAGCGCAATGCCCGCTGGCTCAAGGTGGTCGACCAGGGGTCGATTCTGCTGGTGGTGTATACCGCCTTCAGCGAGGCAGTGGTGACCGGCCTGTGGCACACGGTTTCGTCGCAGCACCTGGCCGGGTTGTTCGCGGTATGCGGCATTCTGCTGGCGGTGGTGTTGTTCGCTACCCGCTTGTTGGGCAAGGCGCTGGGCTTCGACCTCGAGGACCGTATCACCATCCTGTTCGCCGGCTCGAAGAAAAGCCTGGCCACCGGTGTACCCATGGCGCAGGTGCTGTTCGTGGGCAGTGGCATT
The DNA here is from genome assembly GCF_003935475.1 of Pseudomonas sp. p99-361. Taxonomy (NCBI): domain Bacteria; kingdom Pseudomonadati; phylum Pseudomonadota; class Gammaproteobacteria; order Pseudomonadales; family Pseudomonadaceae; genus Pseudomonas; species Pseudomonas sp. p99-361. The sequence goes on from NZ_RHQO01000002.1 coordinate 138,866, forward strand.
GGCGCGATGATCCTGCCGCTGATGCTGTTCCACCAGATCCAGTTGATGGTGTGCGCGGTGCTGGCGCAGCGATACGCCAGCCGTGAGCAGGGTTTGCCAGAGGCTCTGGCAGGCGCTGAACGTGCTGCGGCGGGCACTCGCCAACCCCCAGCCAACCCGTGATCAGTCGACCTCCAGCGCGCGTTCGACAAACGCGCGGCTGGCGCCAAGCACCTGGCCTTGCACGCTTTCGCTGACCAGCATGCGGCCAACCAGCAGCGCGCCCACGCACTGACTGATCAATACCCAGGCCAACTGCTCATCCTCCAGGGTGGCGCTCCAGGCCTGGTGCAGCTGCAGTAACCAGTGCTCGGCCACTTCCCGCACAGGGGCGTCAGCGCGGGCTATCTCCACCCCTAGCGGCGGCAACGGGCAACCCTGCTCGGCATTGTGCAGGTGCGCCAGGCTAAGGTATTGCTGCAGGCAGCGGGCCAGGCGCTCGCGGCTGGCACCTTGGTTGGCCAGCCGGGCGAGTGGGCTGTTGCAGAGTTCCTGCCGGACCACCTCGGTGAACAGGTCATCCTTGGACGGAAAGTGGTTGTAGAACGCCCCCCCGGTCAGGCCAATGGCTTTCATCAAGCCGGCAACGCCCGTGCTGGCAAAGCCCCCGCGCTTGGCCAGCGCACCGCTGCTGGCGAGCAAGCGTTCACGGGTTTGCTGCTTGTGTTCGTTGGAGTAGCGCATGGGCGTGCCTCTGCAAGCCGGCTTGACGAAAGCCGGCATCGTAGCATAGCGTTCGTTTACTAAACGATCATTTACCAATGGGTGCAGGCATGTCGGAACAACAAAAAGTCGTGCTGGTGATTGGTGCGGGGGATGCCACCGGCGGCGAGATTGCCAAGCGTTTTGCCCGCGAGGGCTATATCGCCTGTGTCACCCGGCGCCAGGCTGACAAGCTGCAGCCGTTGCTGGAAGAAATACGCGCTGCCGGTGGCCAGGCCTACGGGTTCGGCTCCGATGCACGCAAGGAAGACGACGTGGCGGAACTGGTCGAAACCATCGAGCGCGATATCGGCCCGATCGAAGCCTTTGTGTTCAACATTGGCGCCAATGTGCCATGCAGCATTCTGGACGAAACCCCACGCAAGTATTTCAAGATCTGGGAAATGGCTTGCTTCGCCGGCTTTCTGACTGCCCAAGCGGTAGCGCGGCGCATGGTCCGGCGCGAGCGCGGCACGCTGCTGTTCACTGGCGCCACCGCCGCAACCCGTGGTGCGGCCGGTTTTGCCGCCTTCGCCGGCGCCAAGCATGGCTTGCGCGCATTGGCCCAGAGCATGGCCCGCGAGTTGGGGCCGCGCAATATTCATGTCGCCCATGTGGTGGTGGACGGGGCCATCGACACTGCCTTCATTCGCGACAGCTTCCCCGAGCGCTACGCCCTCAAGGGTGAGGGTGGCATCCTGAACCCTGCACACATCGCCGACAGCTATTGGTTCCTGCACGCCCAGCCCCGCGACGCGTGGACCTTCGAGCTGGACCTGCGGCCCTGGATGGAAGGCTGGTAAACCCTTTTCCCTGCAAGGACATGACCATGCACAAGCACGTCGATTTCTACTTTGACCTGGGTAGCCCAGCCAGTTACCTGGCCTGGACCCAGCTGCCGGCGCTATGCGCCTGCCACGGGGCAACGCTGCACTACCGGCCAATGCTCCTGGGCGGCGTATTCCAGGCCACGGGCAACGCTTCGCCAGCGATGATCCCCGCCAAAGGGCGCTATATGTTCAACGACCTGGCGCGCTTTGCCGCCCGCTACGGGGTGCCGTTTGGGCTGCCGCCGGCTTTTCCGGTCAATACGCTGCACTTGATGCGAGGCGTCATGGGTACGCAGTTACGCGCGCCGGAGCGTTTCGAGGGGCTGCTGGCGGTGTTGTTCAAGGGTTTGTTTGCCCAGCAGCACAACCTGAGCGATGTGGCGGTACTGGACGCCACCCTGGCTGAAGGCGGCTTTGACCCACACGCGTTTCACGCACTGGCAGCAGATGACGAAATCAAGGCAGCACTGCGGCAGGCGACCGAGGTGGCGGTGCAGCGGGGGGTATTTGGTGCGCCGACGTGCTTTGTCGGCGAAGACATGTTCTTCGGTCAGGACCGCCTGGACTTCGTTGAGGCAGCGCTGCAGCAGGGGGCGAGCAGCCTTTCCAGCTGAGTGCGTTCCCACTGGCTGAGCAGATCGCAGGGGTTGCTGCCATACCGTTGCCAGGCATCGAGCCCGGCCTGCGCCCCGCACGGGGCCGTGCAGTGGATGCACTGGGCAAGGCCCTCGCTGTCCAGCGCGAGGGTCAGTTGCCAGCCGTCGATGATCACGTCCACCAGGGCGTGGTCATGGCGCTGGGCTATCGACAGGGTATGGACACCGAGCGCTGCGTCACGCAGGCGTTGATAGACCACCCGGCTGTTCATGCCGTCAGAAGTTCGCCGGGGTATTGGCGCTGATGATCTCGGCCTCGTCCGGGCCGATGTTCTTGAAGCTGTGCGGCAGGGTGGTGGGGATGTAGTAGCCATCACCCGAGTTGAGCACGCTGACCTGGCCGTCGACCCACAGCTCCACGGTCCCCCGCGTGACCAGCCCGCATTCTTCGCCTTCGGCATGCACGATCGGTTCGCCGGAGTCTGCGCCCGGCGCGTACAGCTCACGCAACATGCGCATCTGCCGGCCTTCGACACTGGCACCGACCAACAGCATGCGCAGGCCGTTACGGCCCAGGTCTGGCTGTTCGCCGCCGCGGAACACATAGCGCTCTTCACGTACCGGCTCGTCGAAGCTGAAAAACTCCGCCAGGCTCATGGGAATGCCTTCGAGGAGCTTTTTCAAGGAGCTGACCGAAGGGCTCACGCGGTTCTGTTCGATCTGCGAGATCGTCGAGTTGGTCAGCCCGCTACGACGGGCCAATTCCCGTTGGGAGAGGTTGTTGCGTTCCCGCACCAGTTTGAGTCGCGTCCCCGTGTCCATAGCCGCCTTGTAATCAGAGGTGTTTAAAATAACGAGCGATGCGCATTAAAACATACTCTGCCGCGTTGCGCGCTGTGCTTCTCCACGCCTTTGTTCACGCGGGATTGGCCACAGCCCGACCAGCAACAACAGCGTTGCCACGGCCAGGAATGGCAAGCGCGGGTCCACGGCATAGACCAAGGTCCCGGCCAGCGGGCCGATGACCGCGCCCATGCCCTGGGCTGCACCTATGGAGCCGGCCGTGGCGCCTTGCTCGCCGGCCTGCATGGCATTGGCGGCCAGGGCCGAAAACGCCGGGAATACAAAACCCATGCCCGCCGCCGCCACAAAGTAGCAGGCGCATAGCCAAGGGGCCGTGGTCGCCAGCGCGCCGCTGGCAAAGCCCAGCGCCGAAACCGTGGCACCGACCCGGATCATCTTCAGCGGTGGCCACTGCAGCTGGCGCAGCAGGACCTGGGCCAGCATCAGCGCCACACCCACGGTGGTGAGGGCAATGCCGGCAGCCTGGGCGGCCTGGGCTGGCCCCAGGTGCAGGCGGTCAAGGGCGAAGAAGCCGACGGTGATCTGCGACACGGTCACACTCAGCATGGCGCTGAATGCCACCAGCAACGGCCGGCGCAGGCGGGGGTCGTTGAGCCTGACCGGGGTGGGCGCGTGGCTGTGTGCAAGCGCCTGTGGCTTCAGGGCCAACAGCAGCACCACGAAGGCACTGGCAGGGAGCAGCGACATGACCAGAAACGGCAGGCTCAGGCTATGCCGCGCCAGCAGCGCTGCCAGGGCTGGGCCGACCACCAGGCCCACGGCGTTGGCCGCCCCCAGCGAAGCCATGGCACGTGCCCGCTGCTGCGGCCCGACATGGTCGGCGATCAGGGCGTTGCAGCCGACCGGAATGGCGGCATAGAAGGCACCGATGCAACCGCGGGCGACCATCAGGCCGATGAAGCCCATTGTTGCACCTGGCATCCAGCGCAGTGCACCTTCTACAAACAGGCACAACAGCCAGTAGGCCAAGGTGAAACCCGCGCTACCCAGCAGCAATACGCGCCGACGGCCAAGGCGGTCAGCTGCGCGGCCCCAAGGGCGGGCCAGCAATACCCAGACCACGCCGGCCACGGTAATGGCGGCGCCGGCTTGCCAGGTGGCCATGCCCAACTGGCGGGCGATCGGGCCGATCAAGGCGACGAAGGCCATCATCGACATCGTACAGGCCATGTTGGCCAGCAGCAGCGGGCGTAGATCGAGGGTGCTGGCTGGGCTGAGCGTTGCAGGATCCTTTGCGAGGGTCATGGGGTTTCCAGGGCAGTAGGGCCGGTGACAGCCGGTCATTGATGGAGGTCGACCGCCCTGGGCTGCCTCAGGTCATTGATTGCGGCGCAGGGGGCCAGGCCACATGCTACGCAACACGCCGTCGCGGCGCACCCAGGCATGCATCAGCGCCGCACCGACATGCACCAATACGGTGGCGAACAGCAAGTAGCCCGCCCAACCATGGGCCTGGCGCAGCACGGCATACAGCTGCAGGTTGTGCGGCGCGATCGCGGGCAGGCCCAGCGGGCGCGGGTAGTCGCCGGCAGACAGCATGGCCCAGCCCAGCAGCGGCATCGCCAGCATCAGGCCATAAAGCGCCAGGTGCGATGCGCCGGCAGCCCAGCGCTGCACGGTTGGCAGGTCTGCAGGCAGCGGCGGGTGGGGTACGGCCAGGCGCACGCCAATACGCAGCACGACCAGCACCAGCAACGCCAGGCCGGTGGCCTTGTGCAGGCTGATCAGTACAGGGTGGCGCAACGACAGGTCGGCAACCATGGTCACGCCGATGAACAGCATGGCCAGGATCAGCACGGCCATCAACCAATGCAGCGCGCGGGCAAGGGGGTGGAAGGCTTCGGGCTTCATGGGCGGGCTCCGGTGCCGAGCGATTCACGGCTGCGGCGGTTGAAAGATTCCGAATAGGCGGCGGAACGGGCGGCGAGGATCGGGTCGTTGGAGGCTTCGATACCTTGCGGCAGGATCAGGGGGTCGAAGTTGATGTCGCGGCAGGCCCCTTGTTCGGGCCCATCGACCTGCTCCAGCACCAAGGTGCCGGCGTCTACGCTGCGCCGCTCGAAAGGCCAGGGGCGGGCCGGGTCATCCACCGCATCGCCCGGTTCCGCCAGCACCAGGCGCAGGGTCCAGCGCAACGGGCCTTGGGCCAGGCGCTGCTGCAAATCGTGCTGGAGGAACAACTTGTCGTCGACCTGCCCAGGCAACGCGGCGAACGGCGCCTGTGGCTCCAGCTGCCAGCGTACCGGGTGGGCCGCGCCGGCTGCGTCGATCAGGCGGAAGGCATTGATGCTGTGGTACTGCGTGCTGGCGAAGCTGTCACTGGGTTTGTAACTGGCGGCCCATTGACGAAACGCTGCGCTTTCCGGGTGTGCGGCGAAGAACGCCTGCAGCTTGGCCGGGTCGGGTTTGCCGGTGGCCTTGACCGGTGCGCTGGCCAGCACCTGCTCGTAGAACCCTTGGGGGTTGCTGACGGCAAGCACCGGCGGGTTGTTCATGCCGGTGCGCCAGACCTGGCCGTCATCGGTGCTCAACTCAATTGCCAGGCTGCGGACCGGTATGCTGGTGTCCGGGGCGAACGGGTTGGCCCCGCCGATGGCGAAACGGCCAATGACCGGCACCCGTGGCTGGCTGAATGCGCGTGCCGTGGACAGGCTGGCTGCCTGGCCGCTGGGCTGGAAGTAACCACTGACGCAAAGCCCCTTGGCGTGGTTCTTGCGGTAGCCGGGGTAGTGCCCGGCTTGGGCTTCGAAGGTGTCGATGATGCGTTGCGGGGTCAACTGCGGTTGGCCCAGCCAGCCAGCGGCATACGCGAAGCCGGCACCTGCGGCCAGCATCACGGCGCCGATGGCGGCCAGGCGCAGGGCCTTGGCCGGGCCGTGCAAAGGTGAGTTCATGGTGTGCGTCCGGTTCAGTGAAGGTGCCAGTACGACGGGGTAGCGCGCTATTTATTCCCACGGGGGAATAAAATAGGCCTGCACGCGTCTGCCCCTTACACTGACTGCCCCATAGGCCGGACCTGACCATGCACGACCTGGACAACCAGCAGTGGCGCGAACTGCTCGCCCGCTTGCGCCGCTTTGCCGTATGGCTGACCCGTGAACCGGGCAGCGCCGACGACCTGGTGCAGGCTACCGTCGAGCGCGCGCTGAGCCGACGAGACCAGCAACGCGACGCGCAGGCGCTGCGTGCCTGGCTGTTCACCATCCTTTATCGCTTGTACCTGGACGGTAAACGCCGCGAGCGCCTGCATGCGCGCTGGCTGTCCTGGTTCGGCCGTGCCGAGCGCGATGACGAACCCGTTGGTGACAACCTTGAAGCGATCATCCTGGCCCAGGCCGACTTGCAAGCGTTTTCCCGGCTGAGTGCCGAGCAGCGTGCCTTGCTGCTGCTGGTCAGCGTCGAGGGCCTGAGCTACAAGGAGGCCGCCCAGGCCTTGGGCATTCCTATCGGCACGGTAATGTCGCGCCTGTCGCGGGCGCGCAATACCTTGCGTGAACTGACCGAAGGCTCACCCCAGCCACCGGCCTTGCGGAGATTGAAATGACGCGCCTTATCCCGACCGAAGATGAACTGCACGCTTACGTCGACGAGCGCCTGGAGCCGGCGCGGCGCGCCGAGGTGCAGGCCTGGCTGGCGGCCAACCCGCAGGCGGCGGCACGTGTGGAAGGCTGGCGCGCCGATGCCCGGCGGCTGCGCACGGCGCTGGCCGGGCTTGGCGAGCCAGCCGGTGGCCCCGCGCTTGAGCTGGGCCAGCTGCGGCGGCAACTGCGCCAACGCCGGCAGCGGCGCTGGGCGGTGGCAGCGGCCATGGTGCTGGCCCTGGGTGTAGGGGGCTTGGGCGGCTGGCAGGCCCGCGATGCCACCCTGGCCAATGCCGAGCTGCCGATGGCCGATGCCGTGCAGGCGCACAAGTTGTTCGCCGCCAGCCAGGCGCTGGATATTCAGGCCAGCGACCCGGCCCAGTTGCGCGATTGGCTGGGCCGGCACTTCAACCGTGTCGGGCAGTTGCCAGACCTGGCGGGCTATGGCTTCAGGCCGGTGGGGGCGCGGTTGCTCAGCAACGAGCAAGGGCCCGCAGCCTTGTTGGTGTTCGAGGACGGCAAGGGCCAGCGTATCAGCCTGTTCATGCGTTCCCCCAGCGAAGGCTTTCGGCGCATGCCGAACGGGCAACGGGTCGATGGCCAGCTGGAGGCGCGGTACTGGTCGCATGGGGCGTACAACTTTGCCTTGGTCAGCGCGGCGGACGATGTGCGTGGGGCGGGGGTAGGCGAGGTGCTGCGCCTGGGCTTGTAACCCAGGCTTTGCCGGCGCGCCCTTGTGTCGCGATCGAGCCGCCCCGGCAGGCATGTTGCGCTCACACGGTCAGCTCAACTCAAGCCAGATCGGTGCATGATCGGACGGCTTTTCCATCCCGCGCAGTTCATAATCCACGCCTGCTGCCTTGATCCGCGGCACCAGCGCGTGCGAGGCCATGATCAGGTCGATGCGCAGGCCGCGCTTGGGCTCGTCTTCAAAGCCGCGGCTGCGGTAGTCGAACCAGCTGAAGCGGTCGTTCACGTCCGGGTACAGGTGGCGGAAACTGTCTACCAGGCCCCAGCCTTTCAAACGCTCCATCCATTCGCGCTCTTCCGGCAGGAAACTGCACTTGCCGGTCTTCAGCCAGCGCTTGGCATTGTCCGGGCCAATGCCGATGTCGCAGTCCTGCGGCGAGATGTTCATGTCGCCCATCACCAGCACTGGCTGGTCGTTGCGGAACTGGCTTTCCAGCAGTGCCTGCAGGTCGCTGTAGAAGCGCTGCTTGGCCGGGAACTTGGTGGGGTGGTCGCGGCTTTCGCCTTGGGGGAAGTAGCCGTTCATGATGGTGATCGGGTTGCCCTGGGCGTCGGCGAAGGTGCCCCAGATGAAGCGGCGCTGGGCGTCTTCTTCATCGCCGGCAAAGCCTTTGTGCAGGCTGAGCGGCGCCTGGCGCGAGAGCAGGGCGACGCCGTAGTGGCCCTTCTGCCCGTGGTAGTGCACGTGGTAACCCAGCGCCTGTACGTCGGCCAACGGGAACTGCTCGTCGCTGACCTTGGTTTCCTGCAGGCCGATCACGTCTGGTTGGTGCTTTTCGATCAGCGCTGCCAGCTGGTGCGGGCGGGCTCGAAGGCCGTTGATGTTGAAACAGACGATCTTCATGGAAAGACAATCCCGGTAAAAGCCGCGATGCTAGCGGACATCGCCGGCGATCACCAGCGTGGCGGGGCCAAAGGCCTGCTGCTAACGTGCTGTAAGGGTGGAACGAAGCGCGGAGCGCAACCTCCAAGGCTCTGAACGCCCATTCCAGGAGGTCTGCCCGCAATGCCCGAAACCATAGCCGCTCCGGCCCGTGTCTGCCTGCTCGATGATGGTTACAGCCGCGAGGTACGTTCCCTGCTGTACAACGCCTACCGGCACGAACCCACTTTTGCCTATATCTTCGAAGCCCAGCGCCCAGGCTATGAACGGCGCCTGCGGGTGATGGTGCGTGAATGGGTACGCCAGCACTTCTACCTGCAACTGCCTGCGATCGGCTTGCTGGTGGACGATCGCCTGGTGGCCGTGGCCCTGATCGTGCCGCCGCTGCGCCGCTTGGGTGTGGCGGACAGTTGGGCCTGGCGCCTGCGCATGATGCTCGGCACCGGCCTGCGCTGCACGCGGCGCTACATGGACTACCAGGCCGCTTTGTCGACCTGCCTGCCCAGTGATCAGGTGCATGTGCTGCCACTGCTGGGGGTGCACCCGCAGTTTCAAGGCAAGCAGTACGGCGAACAATTGTTACAAGCTGTGCATGACTGGTGCGCCGAAGACCCCGGCACCCAAGGCGTGGTGCTGGACACGGGCAATGAGCACTATCTGGCGTTTTACCAGCGCCAGGGCTACGAGGAAATCGGTGAGGTGGCCATAGGGCCGATCCGGGAACGGGTATTCTTTCACCCAAACCCGGTGGCTTCGACATCCGCTTTGGCCTGAACAGGCCGCAAGGCGGCTCCCTTGAGCGTTCGGGTCTGGTAGCATTCGCCGCATGACGTATTCAGGAAGATTGACCTGGGGCTTGGTTATCTGGGCCGCCAGTTTTGCAGCATGGGGCCAGAGCGAGTTGCTGGTGCAGGTGAAACCGGCCAACAAGGCGCTCAAGGCCAATGTCGAAGGCTATATAGGCTCACTGGGTGACCGCGATGAAGAAGCACTGTTGCGCTTCAGTCGTGGTGCAGAGGAGCAGGCGCGCAAAGCCGCGCAGGCACTTGGCTACTATCAGGCGCAGATCGACAGCGAGGTCAAGCCTGCCAGCGATGCCGACCATTCCCCGCAGTTGATCCTCAGCATCAACCCGGGCGAGCCGATTCGGCTGCGCAACGTCACGGTGCGCATCGAGGGCCCGGCCAGTGACATGAAGGCCTTTCGGGTACCCGACAGCCGGGCGCTGCGCCCGGGTGAACAGCTCAACCACGGTACCTACGAGGATGCCAAGCGCCTGATCCAGAACCAGGCGTCGCGTTACGGCTTCTTCAGCGGGCGCTTCAGCCGCCAGCGCCTGGCGGTGGACCCGCAGGCCGGGGTGGCCGATATCGAACTGGTCTACCAGAGTGGCCCGCGCTACCGCCTTGGCGCAGTCACCTTTGGCGGCGACACGCCGCTGGACGAAGACCTGCTGCAGCGCATGGTGCCGTTCAAGCCAGGTACCCCGTACGACTCGGAGCTGATCGCCGAACTGAACAACGACCTGCAGTCGAGCGGTTATTTCGAAGGGGTACGGGTGGATGCGGCGCCCACCGCCGCGGTGGGTGAAGACATACCGGTGGACGTGCGCCTGGAAACCCGCAAACCCCGCACCATGGGGCTGGGCCTGGGTTACTCCACCGACGTCGGGCCGCGCGGCAAGGCCAACTGGACCCGCCACTGGGTCAACCCCCAAGGCCACAGCTATGGCTGGGAAACCGAGCTGTCGGCGCCGCGGCAGAACGTGGGGTTGTGGTACGACATTCCCCTCGATCCGCCGTTGACCGACAAATTGCGCTTTGCCGGCGGCTATCAGAATGAAGAGCTTGCCGGTACCGACACCCTCAGCAAGCTGCTGACGGTGGGCCCCGAGTGGCACAGCAAGCTGCCCAGCGGTTGGCAACGGGTGATCTCGCTGAAATACCAACGCGAAGAGTACCGCCTGGGCGACGACAGCGGGTTGAGTAATCTGCTGATGCCCGGCGTTAGCTACTCGTTCCTGCGCAGTGACAACCGCATCGACCCGCACAATGGCTACCGCCTGCAATTCGATGTGCAGGTGGCCAAGGAAGGGCTGGTGTCGGACACCAACCTGCTGCACGGCAACGTGCTGCTCAAGGGCCTGACCACCCTGGGCCACAACCACCGCTTGCTTGGCCGCGTGCAGTTCGGCGGCAGCGCAACCAACGGTTTCAAGAACAATATCCCGCCGTCGCTGCGCTTCTTCGCCGGCGGCGACCAGAGCGTGCGCGGTTACGACTACCAGACCCTGTCGCCCGAAAACAGTGACGGTGACCGTATTGGCGGGCGTTACCTGGTGGCCGGCAGTGTCGAGTACCAGTACTCGCTGACCGAGAAGTGGCGGCTTGCCACATTCGTCGACCAAGGCAACTCGTTCAACGACCTGGAATTGCCCAGCCTGAAAACCGGGGTCGGTTTTGGTGTGCGCTGGGTGTCGCCGGTCGGGCCGCTGCGCCTGGACCTGGCCAAGGCGCTGGATGACGACGGTGGCATTCGCCTGCACTTTTCCATGGGGCCCGAGTTGTGAAACGCGTAATCAGATATACCCTGCTGGGTCTGGCTGGACTGCTGGCGGGTCTGGGCCTGGCCCTCGGCTTGCTGCTGGGTACCGAGGCCGGCAGCCGCTGGGCGCTGAGCAAGGTTCCCGGTTTGCAGGTCACCGACTTCCAGGGCCGCCTGGGGGGCAGCTGGCAAGCAAGCCGGTTAAGCTGGGCCGACGCCGGCAGCAAGGTCGAGCTGCAGGCCCCGCAGTTGGCCTGGTCGCCTGCCTGCCTGCTGCGCGCCACCTTGTGCATCGACCGCTTGCAGGCCCAGCGCATCGACATGGCCTTTGCCCCAGGCACCGAGCCGGCCGACAGCGGCCCACTGCAATTGCCGGCACTGCGCCTGCCGGTGGCCATCGAACTGGGCGAGGTGAAGGTCGGGCAGCTGCGCCTGGACGGCAGTGACCTGCTGGGCGACGTGCAGCTTGCAGCGCACTGGACCCGCGGCGGGATGCAGATCGACAGCCTGCACCTGCAGCGCGACGACCTGCTGCTGAACCTGCAAGGCCATATCCAGCCCGAAGGCGACTGGCCGACAACGCTGCAGGCGCAACTGCAGCTGCCGGCTGTAGGGGGCAAACCTTGGCAGCTGGCGCTGAACGCCGAGGGTGAACTGCAAAAGACCTTGAACCTCACGGGAGCCAGCAGCGGCTACCTGGACGCCACGTTGAGCGGCACGCTGCAGGCCCTGGCCGAGCACCTGCCTGCGACGCTGCAGATCCGTTCCGAAGCGTTCAAGCCGACCGCTTCCTTGCCTGACACCTTGCAGTTGAACCAGCTCGACCTGGCAGCCAAGGGCGACCTGCTCAAGGGCTACCAGCTGTCGGGTACCGCCAACCTGCCCGCAGAACAAACGCCGATCGCCCTGGCGTTGTCCGGCCTGGTCGACAGCAAGGGGGCCAGGCTCGATGCCCTCGACCTTACCGCCAGCGACACCCAGCGCGTCAAGCTGCAAGCCACGGCAGACTGGCAGCAAGGCCTGACCGCCGATGCTCAGCTGGACTGGCAGGATTTTCCCTGGCTGCGCCTGTATCCGCTGGAAACGCCGCCACAGGTTACCCTCAAGCGCTTCAATACCCGTGTGCATTACCGTGATGGCAAGTATCAGGGGACCTTCGCCGGTGATCTTGACGGCCCGGCGGGGGCGTTCACCCTGGCCGGCCCTTTCGAAGGCGACCTGGATCAGGTCAGGCTGCCACAACTGGCGCTCACCGCCGGCCAGGGCAAGGCTGCCGGCAGTGTTGCAGTGCGCTTTGCCGATACCCTGGCGTGGGATGTCGACTTGCAACTGTCTGCACTCGACCCGGCCTACTGGCTGGCCGAGCTGCCTGGCACCCTGGCGGGGCCATTGCGTACCAAAGGCGAGCTGAAGGATGACGTGTTGAGCCTGGATGCCCAGCTTGACCTCAAGGGGCGCTTGCGCGGCCAGCCGGCTGTGTTCAAGGCCGAGGCACAAGGGGCCGGGCAGCGCTGGACACTGGGTGCGCTGGCGATCCAGCTGGGGGACAACCGGATCAATGGCAGTGGCAGCCTGCAGCAGCGCCTGGCCGGGCGCATCGACCTCGACTTGCCCCGCCTGGGCCAGCTGTGGCCTCGGCTGCAAGGCCAGGTCAAGGGGCGCGTGGATGTCGCCGGCACGCTGCAGGCGCCGCAAGGCACCCTGACGTTGCAGGGCCAGCGCCTGGCGCAGGCTGAGAACCGCCTGCAACAACTGAACCTGGATGCCAAGCTCGACAGCGCCCAGCGTGGGGTGGTCGAGCTCAAGGCCACCGGCATTCACCTGGGTGACACGGCACTGGGCACGTTGCAGGCCAGCGGCAAGGGTGACATTCGCCAGCAGGCCCTGAACCTGGCCCTGAACGGCCCGCAGCTCAAGCTCGACCTGGGTCTGGATGGCCAGTTGAACAAGGGCGACTGGCGCGGGCGACTGGCCAGCGGGCGAGTCCAGGCCGGTGGCCAGGACTGGCAGTTGCAGGCCCCGGCGCGGTTGCAGCGGCTGGCCAACGGCCAGCTCGATTTCGGTGCCCACTGCTGGCGCTCTGGCCAGGCCAGCCTGTGTGGCGATGACCAACGCCTGGCGCCGGAGCCACGCTTGCGCTACCACCTCAAGCAGTTCCCGCTGGGCAGCCTGGCGCAGTGGCTGCCCAAGGACTTCGCCTGGCAGGGGCTGCTCAACGCCGACATCAGCCTGGATATACCGGCCAGTGGCCCCAAGGGTAGCGTGGTGGTCGATGCCAGTGGCGGCACCCTGCGCGTGCGCGACAAAGGCCGCTGGATCGACTTCCCGTATCAGGCCCTGCGCCTGGACAGTACCCTGGCACCGCGGCGTATCGACACGCGCCTGGTATTCCGTGGCGAGCGGCTGGGTGAGCTGAACGTCAACACCCGGCTCGACCCGCTGGGCAAGAACAAGCCGCTGTCGGGTGATTTCCGCCTGTCGGGCCTGGACCTCTCGGTGGCCCGGCCCTTCGTGCCGATGGTCGAGCGGTTGGCCGGCCAGCTCAACGGCAGCGGCCAGCTCTCGGGTACCTTGCTGGCACCGCAGGTCAACGGCAACCTGGCGCTCAGTGGCGGCGAAGTCAGCGGCGCGGAGCTGCCAGCCAGCCTGCAGGCACTGTCTGTGCAGGCGCAGATCGCCGGTGAGCAGGTGCGCCTGGAAGGCAATTGGCGCAGTGGCGAAGCAGGGCGCGGGCAGTTGAGCGGCAACCTCACCTGGGGCCAGGCGCTGGGCATGGACGTGCGCTTGCAAGGCCAGCAACTGCCGATCACGGTGGAGCCCTACGCCACGCTGGAGGTCGCCCCGGACCTGACCTTGCGCCTGATCGACGACAAACTGGCGGTCACCGGCAAAGTACTGGTGCCCAAAGGCAAGATCACTGTGCGCGAATTACCGCCTTCTACCGTCAAGGTCTCGGACGATACGGTCATCGTTGGCCGCCAGACCGAGGAGGGCAAGCCACCCATGGCGATGGCCATGGACATTGACGTCGAAGTGGGCCAGGACAAGCTGTCGTTCACCGGCTTTGGCCTTACCGCCAACCTGCTTGGCCATGTGCACATCGGTGACAACCTCGACACCCGCGGTGAGTTGAGCCTGGCAGACGGTCGCTACCGCGCCTACGGCCAGCGCCTGACCATCCGCCGCGCGCGCCTGCTGTTCGCCGGGCCGATCGACCAGCCTTACCTGGACATCGAAGCCATCCGCAAGGTAGACGATGTGATTGCCGGTATTCGCTTGAGTGGCAGTGCCGAACAGCCGACCAGCCAGGTGTTTTCGGAGCCGGCCATGAGCCAGGAGCAGGCCTTGTCCTATCTGGTGCTGGGGCGGCCATTGGGCACCTCCGGCGAGGACAACAACATGCTCGCCGAAGCGGCACTGGGCCTCGGCCTGGCAGGCAGCGCCGGTATCACCGGTAGCCTGGCCTCCAGCCTGGGCATCGACGACTTCCAGCTGGATACCGAAGGCTCGGGCAATACCACCAGCGTGGTCGCCAGTGGCAACCTCACCGAGAAGCTGAGCCTTCGTTACGGGGTAGGGGTGTTCGAGCCAGCGAACACCATCGCTTTGCGTTACAAGTTGAGCAAGAAGGTCTACCTGGAGGCGGCCAGCGGTTTGGCCAGCTCCCTGGATATCTTCTACAAGCGCGACTTCTAGGTTGAACGCGGCGGCGCCGTCAACGGACGGTGGCCGCGTCGATGAACTCATTGCTGTCGGGTGAGGGTGGCGGGGTGGGGGCGCGTACCGGGGTGATCAGGCTGGTGTACTCCTCGATCAGCCGGTTCAGCGCTTCAGGCGGCTCACTGGCCTGGAACTGCATGCGGATCTGCACTTCGTCAGGGTCTCGGCTGTCGCCTTGGCGACCCTGGCCACCGATGGTGACCTTGAAGCTGGCAGCCTTGTTCTCGCTGGTGGGTAGTAAAGCCGGCTGTGCCTCGGTGCCTTTGACACGCACCGACAGGTCAACCTGCATGCGCTCCAGCGCCAGGCCTTTGGGCGACACCAGGGCGAACAGCGGTACACGCATGATGTGCTGGCCGTCCATGGCCACTTCCACCATCTTGGCTTTCATGGGGCCGCCCAACGCTTCGCTGTCACACTCGAAGAACTGGTCGAACAGGTTGATGTACTGCTGCGCGATCAGGCTGTTGGTGGCACTGGCGGCTTCTTGCAGGCCGCGAGTGATCTCGCGCAAGTCGATTGAAGTCATGGGCGCGGGGGCCTTGTCCATTGCGTGGGTTCCTCAGGCCAGAATGGCCCCTTGTTGCTCATCAAGGGGCCAGGCGGAAGTGAGCGAAAAACATCAAGGTTTGGTTCAACCTTTTTTGTCAGCTTTGTCCGTGGGTTTGTTTGCAGCGCCGGGTGCTTTGTCGTTTTCCATCTTGAGCCCCGGTGTGTCGGCTGCCGGGTTCTTGAGGGTATCGCGCTGCGAGATCTGGTCGGGGCTTTCCAGGGCGGCGTTTTTGACCACCGTAGGTTTGGTCGCAGCGTCGGTGAGGAACTCGATCAAGCGCATGACCGCTTCCGGCGGCTCCTGGCGTTTGAGTGTGGTATTGAATGCATAGCGGGCGCGGGTATCGGTCTTGCGGGTTTGCGTGGATTTGTGGCTGACGCTGCCCCTGACGTTGAGCTTGAACGGCCCCCAGCCGAGCGAGCCGCTGGCGGTGGCGTTCATGTCCTTGCTGGTCACGTCCTCCGACATCTGGTTGATGACCAGCTCGAACTCGACATTACCCTCCTCGATGGTAATGTTTGGGTGGGTAATGGCCGCCAGCAGCGGCACCTTCATGGTCTTGCTGACCACACCTTTGTATTCGCCCTGTTCGTCGACGATGGTTTCGTCATAGTCGAACTGGATGGCTACGGCCTTGCCGTTCTGGATGCAGACCTGCATCAGGAAGTCGGCGTACGATTTACTCGCGGTAACCTGCGCCTGGACCATGGCTTGCAGGGGGCCGGCGATCATGCGATCCATGGGCAGGGCATTGATGACCGAGCCAATGAGGCTGTTGTCTATCGACATAGTGGGATGCTCTTTCTAGTGGGTTGGGGCCGCCGAGGGTGCTCTGGGCGGCAGGGGGGTCAGCGGGCGCACGCCTCCTGGCGGCGGATGTTGCCGATTTGGCGCAGGCTCAGGCCGTACTTGTTGGCCAGCAGGCTGCGGGACAGGCCATTGGCGCTTTCTTTCTGGATTTGCTGGTTACGCAGTTGGCGCAGGAAGTGGTCCGCCTTGGGGATCTCCAGGGCTACCCCGGCAAAGCGCTTGATCAGCGCATCGAGCGCTTCGGGCGGGAGGACGTCGGCGAGCTTGGTGCGCTCGCGGTGCTTGGGGATGTATTTGGGCCTGCCGCCGAACGCGCAGGTCAGCTGGTAGGCGTTGTCGATGCCGATGCAGGTGATCAGTGCCTGCAACGAGTGGGGCAATTGGCTGATATCGATCTGGCTCAAGTCTGGCGTTTGCATGTGGCGCTCCTTCGGGATAAGGGATTTGCGACCCGATCACCCGTGGCGTTATGTCGGAGGGTGTGAGCAAATTCTGTTCGACAGCCGAGGCGTGTCGCTAGGCGGCATATGGGTTGGCGGCTGTAGCTTCGGTGAACAGGTTTTGCAGGCAGCAATATCCGCGCATGTAGGAAATGGCGTTGCTGGTAGGCTGCATAGGGTGATTTCCCGCTCGCTCACTGCCGTTCTCAACGAAAGGGTGCTGAACCCTTAGTCGCAGGGGAAACTGCTCAGCAAGCTGGCGCTGTGCAGGTAGGCTTGGGGCGCCGTTCGCATGCTTGCAGGCAACGTTCGCCAATCCACCAGCAGGCACAGGGTGTACAGTGGCTGCCCATCGCGCTGGCCGATCACCTGCCCGTCAAAGCTGCGCCGGTACAGGGCCTGGGTCTGGCGTACGGCTTGCACCTGGTCGGCCTGGGCCAGGGTTTCCCGGGCCAGGTGGGGGAGGCGGGTGGTGGGCACGGTGAAGTTCAGCGGCCTGTTGTCCCCGCCCAGGTAGCCGGCCTGGCGTACCCGTTGCCACAGTTGCTGCCACTGGCTGGTGCCGGCGTGGGTCGCCAGCTCGCGGCCCAGCTCCAGCAGGTGCTCGGCGGGTACCTGCTGGGTATCCAGGGCGTGAACGTAGACGGGGGAAAAAAACAGCGAAGTGAGGAGCAAGGGTTTGTACACGGTGCCTCCGGCATGGGTGCTTGGAGGTTTCATGCTTTCAGGCTGTCACCGCCTGACCCAGCAGGAAATGCAGCGCCGGGGCCGGTGCCCGTTGTATCATTGCCGCGGCTCATTGCGAGCCATTTGCCCCTGATGTTGCAAGGAACCTTCGATGACACACGTGCAGCGCCTCAAATATTCACTTCTGATCATACTGGTCGTACTGGGCCTGATGCTGGGCCTGTCCCACCTGCAGAAGCAGGGCACTATCAGTGAACAGACGTTCCAGATGCTGGCCATCGCCATTGCCGTGGTGGTGGTGGTGATCAATGGCATCCTGCGGCGCAAGGTCAAGCCTTGACCTGCGCGGGCCGGCCAAGCCTGGCCGGCCAGGCACTCAGCGCGCGGGCGCTTGTTCCAGTATGGCGCGCGCCTGGGGGGCAAGGCTGTAGCACTTGTCGCTGCCCAGCTGGATCACCCCCTCGCTGCACAGGCGCTTGAGCACTTCGCGCACGCTGAGGAACGACAGCGGAATATCCAGTTGCTCCAGTTGCGCGTGCACGCCACGCACGCCAATGCTGCGGCCATTGCGGTCGGCGGCGTGCAGGGCGTCGATCACCTTCAGGCGGATCAGGCTGGTGCGCAGGCCGAAGGTGCGCAGCAATTCGCGGATCTGCTCGTTGCCGGTGCGCTCGTCAGCAAATGCGTCCTGTCCCTTGGGCGCCTTGCCTGGGGCGCGCCCAGCCAGTAATGAGGGTTGCGGGTTGTACATGTGAATGCTCCTTTTCGTGGACGAACCCGAAATGTGGTTGCCTCACTTACTAGGACGAATGAGATCGCAAAAACTGCAACGCACGCGTTAAAAAAATGGCTGTTTTTCATCAAGACGTTCCATCGCCCTGTAAAACGTAAAATTTTCATCTGGCCATTCGTCTGAACGGGATAACCCGCGAACCCGAGGAATGCCCGTGTTTTCACTGTCCCGTCCCATGACCTGCGCCAGCCTGGCGGCCGCCCTGGTGGCCTGGAGTGCCACTGCGCTGGCGCAACCTGCTGCAGCCGACGCCAGCGCCCAGATCCGCCGCACCAGCTTCGGCGTGCCGCACATCGTGGCCAGGGACGAGCGCGGCCTGGGCTACGGTGTCGGCTATGCCTATGCCCAGGACAACTTGTGCCTGCTGGCCAACGAAGTGTTGACCGTCAATGGCGAGCGCTCCCGGCACTTCGGCGCCACGGGCAAGACCTTGGAGCAACGCGACAACCTCAGCAGCGACCTGTTCTTCACCTGGCTCAACAGCCAGGCCGCTGTCGACGCGTTCCTCCAGGCGCAGCCGGCGCCGGTACAGGCACTGCTGGCCGGTTATGCCAGTGGCTACAACCGCGCGCTGGCCGAGCGCCGCCGCCAGGGCTTGCCTGCCGAGTGCGGAACGGGTGAGTGGGTGCGGCCGATCAGCAGCCAGGACCTGGTCAAGCTGACCCGCCGCTTGCTGGCCGAAGGCGGGGTTGGGCAGTTCGTGGAGGCACTGGCGGGGGCGCAACCGCCAGGGGCCGGCAGCCAGCTCGCGGCCGCTGGCTATGCCACCGCCCTGGCCCGGCAGGCGCGGTTTGCCACGGAGCGTGGCAGCAATGCCGTGGCGGTGGGTGCCCAGCGCTCGGCCAATGGCCATGGCCTGTTGCTGGCCAACCCGCATTTCCCGTGGATGGGTGGCATGCGCTTCTACCAGATGCACTTGACCATCCCCGGCCAGCTGAATGTCATGGGCGCGGCGCTGCCAGGCCTGCCGCTGATCAATATCGGTTTCAACCAGCACCTGGCGTGGACCCATACCGTCGATACCTCCACGCACTTCACCCTCTATCGCCTGCAGCTCGATCCCAAGGACCCGACCCGTTACCTGCTCGACGGCAAGTCATTGCCGCTGGCCCGGCAAACCGTCAGCGTGGCAGTCAAAGGTGAGGATGGGCGACTGAGCCAGGTACAGCGTGAGGTGTACAGCTCGCAGTTCGGTCCGGTGGTGCAATGGCCTGGCCGCCTGGACTGGGACACGCATGCGGCCTACAGCCTGCGTGACGCCAACCTGGACAATACCCGCGTGCTGCAGCAGTGGAACCAGATCAACCGCGCTGAAAGCCTGGCGGCCCTGCGCGGCTCGGTCGAGCAATTGCAGGGTATCCCGTGGGTCAACACCATTGCGGTGGACCAGGCGGGCAGGGCCTTGTACCTGAACCAGTCAGTGGTGCCTTATGTGGACCAGCAGATGCTCGACACTTGCAGCAATCCGCAAGCGCCGGGCAGCCTGGTGGTGCTGGACGGCTCACGCAGCGCCTGCCAGTGGAAGGTCGATGCGCAGGCGGCACAACCGGGTATTTTCCCGGCAAGGCTGCTGCCAAGCCTCGAGCGCGACGATTACGTGCAAAACTCCAACGACCCGGCCTGGCTGGCTAACCCGGCGCAGCCCCTGACCGGGTTTTCGCCGCTGGTCAGCCGCAGTGACCAGCCGTTGGGCATGCGCGGCCGCTTTGCCCTGCAGCGCTTGCAGGGCAAAGCGCGGTTGGGCGTCGATGACCTGCAGCGTATGGTCACCGACGACGAAGTCTACCTGGCCAGCCTGGTGCTGCCCGACTTGCTGCAATGGTGCCAGGGCGCCAGTGCAGACGTGCAGGCCCTATGCACCAGCCTGGCGAACTGGGATGGCAAGGCCGACCTCGAGAGCGGCGTGGGCCTGGTGCATTTCCACAACCTGCTCACCGCCTTGGCTGAGCACCCGGACAGCTGGCGGGTTGCGTTCGACCCGGCCGACCCGCAACACACCCCGCGCGGGCTGGCCGTGGAGCAGGCGGCCGTGCGCAAGCGGGTGCACGAGGCGGCACTGGCCTCACTGCAGCAGGTGGCCGAGAGCGGTATGGCGCCACAGGTGAAGTGGGGGCAGGTGCAGCAGGCAGTCGATGGCACACCGGTGCCGGGCGGCCCGCAGGCCCTGGGGGTGTACAACGCGATGTACAGTGTGCCGCACGGGCAGGGCAAGCGCCTGGTGGTCAGTGGTACCAGCTATCTGCAACTGGTCAGTTTCACCGACAAGGGGCCAGAGGCCCGCGGGTTACTGGCGTTTTCGCAGTCCAGCGAGTCGGCATCGGCACACGCCAGTGACCAGACCAAGGCCTTTGCGGCCAAGCAGCTGGCGGTAATTCCCTTTACCGAGGCGCAGATCAAGGCTGACCCGCAGTACCGCGAAGTGGTGATCAGTGAAGCCGACAAGGGCGCAGTGGCACAGCATTAAGGGCGTTTGGCCCGATCGCCGGCGAGCCAGCGCCCACAAGCTCCCCACCGTATTGAAGGCCTGGTGGGAATTGGGGGCCGGCTTGCCGGCGACGTTGCCTTCAGGAAAAGTCGAACGGCGCCAGCTGAAACCCTTGCTCGTCAACCTGCAAGGCCCAGCCCCGGCGGTCCCAGTCGCCCAGCACGATGCGCCGGGCCGGTTGGCCGTCCACGACCAGCTTGTGAATCGCTGGCCGATGGGTATGGCCATGCACCAGGGTACGCACGCCATGCGCCGCCATTACCTTGGGCACTTCTTCTGGCGTGACGTCGACGATTTCAGTGGATTTCATCCGCCCCTGGTTGCGGCTTTCGCTGCGCAGCTTGCGTGCCAGTCTGTAGCGAGCCGACAGCGGCAGGTGGCGCAGAACCCACAGGCTCAGCGGGTTGCGCAGCAGGCGGCGCATTTTCATGTAGCCCACGTCGCGGGTGCACAAGGTGTCGCCGTGCATCAGCAATACCTGCTCACCGCCCAGCTCGATCACGCAGGGGTCGTCGAGCAACGTGCAGCCGGCCGCCTCGCAGAAGCGCTGGCCAAGCAGGAAGTCACGGTTGCCATGCATCAGGTAGATGGCCGTGCCGCTGTCGCCCACCTGCCGCAGGGCACGGCAGATCGACTGCTGGAACGGCGTCATGGCATCGTCGCCTATCCAGGCCTCGAAGAAATCGCCAAGAATGTACAGCGCCTGGGCGTGGCGCGCGCGGCCATCGAGCAGATCAAGAAACGCCCGGGTAATGTCCGGGCGTTCTTCTTGCAGGTGCAGATCAGAGATCAGCAGAATCACTCAATGATCTCGGCTTTCTCGATGACCACGTCGTCTTTCGGCACGTCCTGGTGGCCGGCTTTGGAACCGGTGGCGACTTTCTCGATGGCATCGACCACTTCACGGCCTTCGATCACTTCACCGAACACCGCGTAGCCCCAGCCCTGCACGTTCTTGCCGCTGTGGTTGAGGAAGTCGTTGTCGGCGGCGTTGATGAAGAACTGGGCCGAGGCAGAGTGCGGCTCCATGGTACGGGCCATGGCGATGCTGTACTTGGTGTTCTTCAGGCCGTTGTCAGCTTCGTTCTGGATGCTGGCGCGGGTTTTCTTCTGGCTCATGCCAGGCTCGAAGCCACCGCCCTGGATCATGAAACCTTTGATCACACGGTGGAACACGGTGTTGTCGAAATGGCCGTCTTTGACGTATTGAACGAAGTTCTCAACAGTTTGCGGAGCTTTTTCGGCGTTCAGTTGCAGGACGATATCGCCGTGGTTGGTGCTCAGTTTGACTTTGGACATGCTGAAATTCGCTCTTTCAAGGCATACGGGAATGAGGGCGCGCAGGGCGCGTGCTTACACCTGACGCAGGCTCGGGCGCTCGCGACACATGGCGCGCATTGGCCATTTTGCCACGCCGCGGCAAAAAGCCGTGATAAATCACGCCAGTTTATCCGGGCCCGACTGTCGGCAGCTTGACTGCTTCGGCTATGATAGGCCCTTTGATTCAATCGGCCTACCCAGGCCGGACACGTGCATTCAAGGATCCTATGAGCAAGCCCACTGCCGACAACGCGCCCAACGCCGCTGCCAAAGGCGCCCCCGCTGTCCCTGCGAACTTCCTGCGGCCGATCATCCAGGCCGACCTGGATTCGGGCAAGCACAGCAGCATCGTCACCCGCTTCCCGCCGGAGCCCAATGGCTACCTGCACATCGGTCACGCTAAGTCGATCTGCGTCAACTTTGGCCTGGCCAAGGAATTCGGTGGCGCCTGTCACTTGCGTTTCGACGACACCAACCCGGCCAAGGAAGACCAGGAGTACATCGACGCCATCCAGCGCGACGTGAAATGGCTGGGTTTCGACTGGGCCGGTGATGTGCGCTATGCCTCCGACTACTTCGACCAGTTGCACGACTGGGCGGTCGAGCTGATCAAGCGGGGCAAGGCCTATGTCTGCGACCTCACCCCCGAGCAGGCCAAGGAATACCGCGGCAACCTCAAGGAGCCAGGCAAGAACAGCCCGTTCCGCGACCGCAGCGTGGAAGAAAACCTCGACCTGTTCGCCCGTATGAAAGCCGGTGAATTCCAGGACGGCGAGCGCGTGCTGCGGGCCAAGATCGACATGGCCTCGCCGAACATGAACCTGCGCGACCCGATCCTGTACCGCATCCGCCATGCCCACCACCACCAGACCGGTGACAAGTGGTGCATCTACCCCAACTACGATTTCACCCATGGCCAGTCGGACGCCATCGAGGGCATCACCCACTCGATTTGCACCCTGGAATTCGAAGGCCACCGCCCGCTGTACGACTGGTTCCTCGATAACCTGCCCGTGCCGGCACACCCGCGCCAGTACGAGTTCAGCCGGCTGAACCTCAACTACACCATCACCTCCAAGCGCAAGCTCAAGCAGTTGGTGGACGAAAAGCACGTCGACGCCTGGGACGACCCGCGCATGTCGACCTTGTCCGGCTTCCGCCGCCGTGGCTACACCCCGGCCTCGATCCGCAACTTCTGCGAAATGATCGGCACCAACCGGTCCGATGGCGTGGTCGACATGTCGATGCTCGAGTTCAGCATCCGTGACGACCTGGACCGCACCGCACCGCGTGCCATGTGCGTGCTGCGCCCGCTGAAGGTGGTCATTACCAACTACCCGCAGGGCCAGGTCGAGCAACTGGAGCTGCCACGCCACCCGAAGGAAGACATGGGCGTGCGTGTGCTGCCGTTCTCCCGCGAGCTGTACATCGACCGCGACGACTTCATGGAAACCCCGCCCAAGGGCTACAAGCGCCTCGAGCCAGCCGGTGAGGTGCGCCTGCGGGGCAGCTACGTGATCCGTGCCGACGAAGCCATCAAGGACGCCGACGGCAACATCGTCGAACTGCATTGCTCGTACGACCCGGACACCCTGGGCAAGAACCCGGAAGGCCGCAAGGTCAAAGGCGTGATCCACTGGGTGCCGGCCGAAGGCAGCGTCGAGTGCGAAGTGCGCCTGTACGATCGCCTGTTCCGCTCGGCCAACCCGGAAAAGACCGAAGAGGGCGGCAGCTTCCTCGACAACATCAACCCCGACTCGCTGCAAGTGCTCAGCGGTTGCCGTGCCGAGCCGTCGTTGGCCCAGGCGCAGCCCGAGGACCGCTTCCAGTTCGAGCGCGAAGGCTACTTCTGCGCCGACCTGAAAGACAGCCAGCCGGGCCGTCCGGTGTTCAACCGCACCGTCACCCTGCGTGACTCCTGGGGCAGCTGAGGAACCGCCGTGCTAACCATCTACAACACCCTGACCAAAGCCAAGGAAACCTTCAAGCCGTTGGATGGCAACAAGGTGCGCATGTACGTTTGCGGCATGACCGTGTACGACTACTGCCACCTGGGCCACGGCCGCAGCATGGTGGCGTTCGACCTGGTCACCCGCTGGCTGCGCAAGAGCGGTTACGAGCTGACCTACGTGCGCAATATCACCGACATCGATGACAAGATCATCAACCGGGCCAACGAGAACGGCGAAAGCTTCGACGCCCTCACGGCGCGCATGATCGACGCGATGCACGAAGACGAGCGCCGCCTGAACATCCTGCCGCCAGACCAGGAACCGCGTGCCACCGACCATATCGCCGGCATGCACGCGATGATCCAGACCCTGATCGACAAGGGGTATGCCTACGCGCCGGGCAATGGCGACGTGTACTACCGCGTCGGCAAGTTCGTGGGCTACGGCAAGCTGTCGCGCAAGAAGATCGAAGACCTGCGCATCGGCGCCCGCATCGAGGTCGACGAGGCCAAGCAAGACCCGCTCGATTTCGTGCTGTGGAAGGGCGTCAAGCCGGGCGAGCCAAGCTGGGAGTCGCCATGGGGCCCGGGCCGTCCGGGCTGGCACATCGAGTGCTCGGTGATGTCCACCTGCTGCCTGGGTGAGAGCTTCGACATTCATGGTGGCGGCAGCGACCTGGAGTTCCCGCACCACGAGAACGAGATTGCCCAGAGCGAGGCGGCCACCGGCAAGCAGTACGCCAACGCCTGGATGCACTGCGGCATGATCCGTATCAATGGCGAGAAGATGTCGAAGTCGTTGAACAACTTCTTCACCATCCGTGATGTGCTCGAAAAGTACCACCCGGAGGTGGTTCGCTACCTGCTGGTGGCCAGCCACTACCGCAGTGCCATCAACTACTCGGAAGACAGCCTGCGCGACGCCAAGGGTGCCCTGGAGCGCTTCTACCACGCCTTGCGCGGCCTGCCGCGCGTGGCGGCCAAGGGCGGCGAGGCCTTTGTCGAGCGCTTCAGCGTGGCGATGAATGACGACTTTGGCACCCCCGAGGCCTGCGCTGTGCTGTTCGACCTGGTGCGTGAGATCAACCGCCTGCGCGACAGTGATGTAGACGCTGCTGCCGGCCTGGCCGGTCGCTTGCGGGAGCTGGGTGATGTGCTGGGTGTGCTGCAGCTGGACGCCGATGACTTCCTGCGTGCGGGCGCCGAAGGCAAGGTCGATGCGGCCGAGGTCGAGGGCTTGATCCAGGCGCGCCTGCAGGCGCGGGCAGACAAGAACTGGGCCGAGTCCGACCGCATTCGCGACCAGCTGACCGCCATGGGCGTGGTGTTGGAAGACAGCAAGGGTGCCACTACCTGGCGTCTGGCTGACTGATCGGTGCAACTGGGGCCGCTCTGCGGCCCATTGCGACACAAGGCCGCAATGCAGAACTCGAAGATCACACGGTTCTGTGGGAGCGGGCATGCCCGCGAACACCGGCAAAGCCGGTGCCATACACCGCGTCGCCTGCTTCGCGGGCATGCCCGCTCCCACAGGTGAATCGCGCAGGCTTTTCAAATTTTTGAGAAAGACAGTTGCTCTTACAGCGCGGCCTTGTGTCGCGATGGGCTGCAAAGCAGCCCCGATGGTTATTTGGCCAGCCCGGCCAATGGGCAATGCAGTACCAGCTTGGCCCCACCCAAAGGGCTCTCGCCAATTTCCAGGCCGAACCCATGCAGGTCGACGATCGCCGCAACGATCGACAGCCCCAGGCCGAACCCGGCGTGGCGGTGGCCTTCATCACTGCGGTAGAACCGCTTCAGTACGGCCGTGCGTTCTTCTTCCGGAATACCCGGCCCGCTGTCTTCAATGGCCACGTGCACGCCAGCGTCGTCCTGGGTGGCGGCCACGCGCACCTGCCCACCTTCCGGGGTGAACTTGATCGCGTTACCTACCAGGTTGGCCAGCGCCTCGAACAACAGCTCGCGGTCGCCGTGCAGTGCCGGCAAGTGCCCAGGTTGGTGCAGCTCCAGGTGAATGCCGCCATCTTCGGCCAACGGCAGGTAGAAGTCGTGCAGCTCTACCAGCAAATCATGCGGGTCAAGCTGCACGAAGCCGGCCCGGCGTTGGCGGTCTTCCAGTTCGCTGATGCGCAGCAACCCACGAAAACGCGCCATGAGGGTGTCGGTTTCGCCGATGGCCTGGTCCAGTGCCTCGGCTTGCGCGGAATCGTTGTCGCTTTGCTGGCGTATGCGGTACAGCTGGGCGCGCAGGCGGGTCAGTGGGGTGCGCAGGTCGTGGGCAATGTTGTCGCACACGCCCTTGACCTCGTGCATCAGCCGCTCGATGCGGTCAAGCATGGCATTGACGATGGCGGCCAGCATGTCCAGTTCGTCGCGCCGGGCCGACAGCGGCAGGCGGTGCGTGAGGTCGCCGGCGACAATCAGCTCGGCCTGGGCCTGAATGGCCCGGATGCGTTTCAGGGGGCGGCGGCGCAGCAGGTACCAGCCGGCGAACCCGGGGATCAGGGTGAAGGAGATACCCCAGAGCAAGGCATCGAGAATGATCCGTGTTACGACGAACAATGAGCCGTTATCGCGGAACAGCACCAGCCAGCGCCCATCCTGCACCTTGATGGCCACGGCATCGCAGCTGTCGCGGGGCATGCGCGGATCATCGGCGTCCAGGCAACGCTTCAGCTCATGGATCTTGCCGTCCAGCCGCAGCCCAGGGGGCAGGGCACGAACACTGCCGCCCAGCGGGTTGAGTTGTGCATCGAACAGGCCATAGGCATCGAAGCTGCGTTCCTCGAAAGCCTGGCTGGCAATCAGGGCGTCGTCCAGCTGCTTGCCGCTCATGTGCGCGAACAGGTGCTGACGCTGCAGCATGGAATGGCGGGTGAGCTTGTTCAGGTAGCTGGAAACCTCGAAGTACAGCACCCCCATGAGGATGCTGCTCCAGGCTACGAACAGAAAACTGTACAGTGCCAGCAGCCGGCTGGTGGACGAACTCCAGCCTTTAGACGGGTTCAGCAATGGCATAGCCGGAGCCCCGCACCGTACGGATCAGCGGCGACTGGCCGGGTGAGTCGATTTTCTTGCGCAGGCGGCCGATATGCACGTCGATCAGGTTGGTGCCCGGGTCGAAGTGGTAGCCCCACACTTCCTCGAAAATCATCATCCGCGTAATGACCTGGCCGCTGTGGCGCATCAGGTACTCCAGCAGTTTGTACTCGGTGGGCAGCAGGTTAAGGGTGTTGTCGCCGCGGCGCGCTTCGTGGCTGATCAGGTCCAGTTGCAGGTCGGCGACCTGCAAGCGGGTCTGGGTCATCGGCACGCTGTTGCGGCGCAGCAGCACTTCGACCCGGGCGGCCATTTCGTCGGAGGCGAACGGCTTGGTCAGGTAGTCGTCACCGCCGGCGCGCAGGCCGCGCACCCGCTCATCGACGTCGGAGAGGGCGCTGATCATCAGGATCGGCGTGGCGATCTTGAGGTTGCGCAGGGTCGTGACGATGGTCAGGCCATCGACCTCGGGCAGCATGCGGTCCAGGGTGATCAGGTCATAACCGCCGGCAATGGCCTTGGCCAGGCCTTCACGACCATTGTCGGCCCAGTCCACCTCAAGGCCATGGCTGGTAAGTTCGGCGACGATTTCCTGGCCGGTGACGGCGTCGTCTTCGATGGTCAGTACGCGAGGCATGCTGGTTCCTGGGCATCTAATGGAGACTCGATTGTGCCAAAGAATAGACAACCGGCGATTTAAGAAAAATTCATCTTGCCACAACCCACCTGGGTTCACCCATTGTGAAGACAGACGAGCATGTCGCAGCAGGCTGTGAGAGGATGTCCGTCAACACAGCCAGGACCCCGAACGCAGCCTGATGAAGACACCCAAAAGAATCGAACCCCTGATCGAAGACGGCCTCGTCGACGAAGTACTGCGGCCGTTGATGAGTGGCAAGGAAGCCGCCGTGTACGTGGTGCGTTGCGGTAGCCAGGTGCGCTGCGCCAAGGTCTATAAAGAAGCCAACAAGCGCAGTTTCCGCCAGGCCGCCGAATACCAGGAAGGCCGCAAGGTGCGCAATAGCCGCCAGGCCCGGGCCATGGCCAAGGGCAGCAAGTACGGCCGCAAAGAGGCCGAGGACGCCTGGCAGAACGCCGAAGTGGCGGCACTGTTCCGCCTGGCCGGCGCCGGGGTCCGGGTGCCCAAGCCCTATGACTTCCAGGACGGCGTGTTGCTGATGGAGCTGGTGACCGACGCCGATGGCGATGCCGCACCCCGGCTCAACGACGTGCACCTGGAGGCCGAGGAGGCGCGGGTGTTCCATGCCTTCGTCATTCGCCAGATCGTGCTGATGCTGTGTGCCGGCCTGGTCCATGGCGACCTGTCCGAATTCAATGTGCTGCTCGGCCCGGACGGGCCGGTGATCATCGACCTGCCGCAGGCAGTGGACGCCGCCGCCAACAACCACGCATTCAGCATGCTGCAGCGTGACGTGGACAACATGGCCCACTACTTCGGGCGCTTTGCCCCAGAGCTGAAGAGCACGCGCTATGCCCAGGAAATGTGGGCGTTGTACGAGGCTGGCAAGTTGCTGCCTGATACCGTGTTGACCGGGGTATTCCAGGACGACGAGCATGAGGCCGACGTTGGCGGGGTGATGCGGGAAATCGACGCCGCCCGCTTGGACGAGGCCCGGCGCCGGGCAGCGCGTGCCGAGGCGGAAAACGGCCCGGCGAAGGCCGAGGAGCCGACACCGCCCTGGCTGCAATGATGTGCTGCTGGTGCAGCCCGCTTCGCAGGTTCCCCTCCGAAGCGGGCAACACCGGCTCAGCCAGTGCCCTGCGCGGCCATTACCTTTGATGCAGGACAATATCTCGTCATCCGGCCTTTTCACTGGCCCCTGACAGGCATAAGGTATACGCCGTTCAAATTCCCTGGAGCAGTCATGTCCAACCAATTCCCCTCTGTTCGTCCTCGCCGCCTGCGCCAGAACGAGTCCCTGCGCACCGTATTCCAGGAAACCGAATTCCGCCTTGAAGACCTGATCCTGCCGATCTTCGTGGAAGAAGGCATCGACGACTTCGTGCCCATCAGCAGCATGCCCGGCGTGAACCGCATCCCTGAGAAGCGGCTGGCCCAGGAAATCGAGCGCTATGCCCGCGCCGGTATCAAATCGGTGATGACCTTCGGTGTGTCTCACCACCTGGATGCCGTTGGCAGCGACACCTGGAACGAAAACGGCCTGGTGGCGCGCATGTCGCGTATCTGCAAGGACACCGTGCCGGAAATGGTGGTGATGTCGGATACCTGTTTCTGCGAATACACCAGCCACGGGCACTGCGGCGTACTGCATGACCACGGCGTGGACAACGACGCCACCTTGGTCAACCTGGGCAAGCAGGCGGTGATCGCCGCCGCTGCCGGTGCCGACTTCATCGCACCTTCGGCGGCGATGGACGGCCAGGTCCAGGCCATTCGTAGCGCGCTGGACGGTGCAGGCTTCCACGACACTGCGATCATGGCCTATTCGACCAAGTTCGCCTCGTCGCTGTACGGCCCGTTCCGCGAAGCAGGCGGCACTGCGCTCAAAGGTGACCGCAAGAGCTACCAGATGAACCCGATGAACCGCCGCGAGGCCGTGCGTGAATCGCTGCTTGACGAGCAGGAAGGTGCAGACGTGCTGATGGTCAAGCCGGCCGGTGCCTACCTTGACGTGATCGCCGACATTCGTGCGGCCTCGCGCCTGCCGCTGGCGGCGTACCAGGTCAGCGGTGAGTACGCGATGATCAAGTTCGGTGGCCTGGCCGGTGCCATCGACGAAGGCCGCGTGGTGCGCGAAAGCATTGGCGCTATCAAGCGCGCAGGTGCCGACCTGATCCTGACCTACTTCGCCATGGACCTGGCCCGCGAAGGCATTTGAGCAGCAAAGCAGCTCCCCTGGCCTGGGGGCGGGCTTACCCGCCCCCAGCGCAATTCCCTACAAAAATTCATTAAGCGCTGAATTATTTTGTGTCCCGTTGTATCAGATGCCATAGAGCATTGATCGACAGGGATACAGGCATGAAATCTCGCAGGAAAAGCGTCAAACCTATTGGCCTCAAGGACATCACGATCGTCGACGATGCCAAGATGAAGAAGGCGATCACCGCCGCTGCACTGGGTAACGCCATGGAGTGGTTCGACTTCGGGGTCTATGGCTTCGTCGCCTATGCATTGGGCAAGGTGTTCTTCCCCAACGCCGACCCCAGTGTGCAAATGATCGCGGCGTTGGCCACCTTTTCGGTGCCATTCCTCATTCGCCCCCTGGGCGGGCTGTTCTTCGGCGCCCTCGGCGACAAGTTCGGCCGGCAGAAAATCCTTGCCGCCACCATCGTCATCATGTCCCTCAGCACCTTTGCCATTGGCTTGATACCGTCCTATGCCAGTATCGGCATATGGGCGCCGATACTGCTGTTGCTGGCGAAAATGGCCCAGGGCTTCTCGGTGGGCGGCGAGTACACCGGCGCGTCGATCTTCGTGGCCGAGTATGCGCCTGACCGCAAGCGCGGCTTCCTTGGCAGCTGGCTGGACTTCGGCTCGATCGCCGGCTTCGTGCTGGGCGCCGGGGTAGTGGTGCTGATTTCCACGGTGCTTGGTGAAGAAAGGTTCCTTGAGTGGGGCTGGCGCCTGCCGTTCTTCCTGGCCTTGCCGCTGGGCATCATCGGCCTCTACCTGCGTAACGCCCTGGAGGAAACCCCCGCGTTCCAGCAGCACGTCGACAAGATGGAGCAGGGTGACCGCGAGGGCCTGGCGTCGGGGCCCAAGGTGTCGTTCAAGGAAGTGGCGACCAAGCACTGGCGTAGCCTGGTGACCTGCATTGGCGTGGTGATCGCCACCAACGTCACCTACTACATGCTGTTGACCTACATGCCCAGCTACCTCTCGCACAACCTGCACTACAGCGAGGACCATGGCGTACTGATCATCATCGCGATCATGGTCGGCATGCTGTTCGTGCAGCCCATCATCGGCCTGCTGAGCGACAAGTTCGGCCGTCGCCCGTTTATCGTGGTCGGCAGTGTCGGGCTGTTCGCCCTGGCCATTCCGGCATTCATGCTGATCAACAGTGGTGTGCTGGGGTTGATCTTCTCGGGGCTGCTGATCATTGCCGTGCTGCTGAACTTCTTCATCGGTGTGATGGCTTCGACGTTGCCGGCGATGTTCCCCACTCACATCCGCTACAGCGCACTGGCCAGTGCCTTCAACATTTCCGTGCTGATCGCCGGCCTGACCCCCACCATTGCCGCCTGGCTGGTGGAAAGCAGCGGCAACCTGTATATGCCCGCCTACTACCTGATGGTGATCGCCGCGGTGGGCCTGGTGACCGGCCTGACCATGAAGGAAACCGCCAACAAACCGCTGCGCGGTGCCGCACCGGCGGCATCGGACATCGACGAGGCGCGCGAGCTGCTGCAGGAACACCACGACAACATCGAGCAGAAGATCGAGGACATCGACGAGCAGATCGCCGAGCTCGAGGCCAAGCGCAAGTTGTTGGTCCAGCAGCACCCGCGCATCGATTGATCAGCGCGGCATGTAGCCACGCTGCCAGGCACGGGGAATGAACCGCGACACCAGGGCCAGCAGGCACGCCAGCACGCAACTGCCGGCCAGTGCCTGCAGGCCCAGGTGGTGTTGCAGCCAGGCGCCCAGCGCGGCGCCCAGCAGCATCCCTGCCCACGGCACCAGTTGCACCCGCCAGCCGTGGCGCCGCTCGCCCAGCAACCAGCGCCCAAGGCCACGGCCGAAGCGTGACAGTGCACCGGTGACGTAGGTCAGGCCGATGGGCAGGCCGTTCACTTGCTCGACGACTGCGTTGATCATGCCCATGGCCAGGGTCGCGGCCAGCAATGCCGGGAAGGTGGCCGCCCGTGGCCACGCTGCAGCGCAGGCCAGCAACGCCGCCACGACCACCAGCACGGGCCAGGCCCGGCGACGGAAGCCGCGCGCCAGCACTACCCCCAACGTGTTACCCGCGACAAAGCCCAGCAAAGCGCCGCTCAGGCGCAGCACCAGGGCCAGGTCAGCCTGGCTGATCGCCACCGCCAGGCGCGTGGTATTACCGCTCATGAACGATACGAAGTCGCCCAGGGCCAGCAGGCCAATGGCGTCGGTCATGCCTGCCAGCACCGACAGCCCGGCCACCAGGCCAAGGCCGACGCGGCCACGCAGCACCTGCAGGCGCAAGCGCCTGGCCGTACGGGTGGTAAGGGGATGGGGTAGCACGGGCAGGCCTCAGGGCAACAGGTTTTCGCGGGCAAGGGTGCCTTTGATGGTGCGCTCGACCACATCCACCAGCACCATGGTCTGGTGATCGACCTCGATGTTCAGCAAATCGCCGGCAGCGTAGCTGGCGAACGTGGTCTGGCGCAGGGTTTCCGGGATCAGGTTGATGGTGACCAGGTTGTCTTCCACGTCGGCCACGGTCAGGCTGCAGCCGTTGACCCCGATGAAGCCCCGCGGGAACACGTACTTGCCCCATGGCGGCGGCATGCGGAAACGGATGAAGGCGCCGGTCTGCTCGATCGACAGTTCGACTATTTCCGCGGTCGTGGCAATGTGGCCAGCCATGAGGTGGCCGCCGACTTCGGCGTTCATCTTCGCCGAACGCTCGATGTTGACCCCTTGGCCGGCCCTGAAATTGCGCAGGTTGGTGCGTTCCAGGGTGGCGGTCATTGCATCGAACCTGACGTGGCTGCCGTCGATCTCGGTGACAGACAAGCACGTGCCCTCGACGCTGACGCTGGCGCCGATCTTCAACTCATCGAGCAGTTCCGGGGTGAGGTCGATGGTGAACTGGTTGTGGCCCGGGTAGCTGGTCACATCAAGCAGTGGGCGGACGGCCTGGACGATGCCGGTGTACATGGTGTTGCTCCTGGGCGCGAAAAGAAAACACCCGAACGCTATGCCTGTACGGCCTCAAAAGCAAGGCGCCAGCGCCCTGGTGCTGCCCAGGCATGCGGCCGGGCACACCCAGGGCGCTGGCCGGCTCACACATGCCCGGTGCTGTTGACGATCCGCAGGCACAGCGCTTCGTACGGGTCCAGGTTCACCAGCAAACGGCCATCCTCGGTCAGGTCGCCTTCTACCGTTTCGTTGATCATGTCCACCACCGGCCCTGGTGTGAAGCCCGTGAGCAGTAGCTCCTCGGCGATCACCTCCTGGCTGAAGTTCAACGCACTGATCTGGATGCCGCGCCCCGCCGGTAGCTCATGCACCATGACCAGCAACCCAGGGCTGCTGACCTCCGGCACCAGCACCTGGCGGCTGGTGGCAATGCCGTAGGCCTGGCGCACCGCGAGCAGTTTTTTCACCTTGCAGGCGAACGAGTCAGGGTTGTCCAGTTGGCTGTCGAGGCTGCCATACAGCGCCCGCGCCCGCGGCATGCCGCGCACTGACGTGTCCGCTTGCGGGTCGAGCCCGGCCAGGTCGTAGCCGCCGCGGTGAATCCAGCGGGTATCGCCGTCGAGCATGCGCTCGGCCACGGCTTCGCCTGGCAAGGGCAGGGCGCCGACCATGTCCCAGCCCGACAGCGCCACCACACCTGGCTGCATGGCGTTGTACATGACCAGCAGCAGGTGCAGTTTCTGTATCTGCTCGATGTCCGCCGGGCCTATCTGGTCGAGGTCGCGGATGCCCAGTGCCGCAGTGATGAGGCTGGCGGTGGTGCAGGCGATGCCATTGGTGACGAAGCGCAGGTTGTAGGGCGCATGCTCGCCCGACAGCCGTTCATAGATTTCTTCGCGGATGTGCTCGCGCAAGATGTTGCCGGGTAATGTCTGGCCCTTGTACAGGTACATGTCATGGGCATGCAGGGTCCAGAAGTGCACCAGCTCCACGGTCAGTTCGTCGTGGTTCTGCAGGGCATGGATCAACGAGGCCGGGTCGATGCCGAAGGCGTGCATTTCCTTGAGCATCAGGCGCAGGAACTCGGTGTCGCCGGTCAGCAAGGCATGTTGGTAGGCGGGCCGGGTGATGAAGTCGTAGGACAGGTCGGCACCGCCCTTGGACATTTGCGCAATGTCATCGAGGGTCAGGTTCAGCTCCTGGAAACTGAAACCGCCGGCCTTGCGGATCATGCCACCGATCAATTGGTTGCCGACCAGCGACAGCGGGTGGCTTTCCGACCAGGCGGTGCCGCTGGCACGGGTTTCCACCCCGAGAAAACCGTTGGCATCCAGGCGCAGGCCACGGGCACCCAGGCAATCCAGGGCATGCAGGGCGTCGCCGATGATCATCTGCTGGGCGGCAAAGGTGGGGTCCAGCCAGTTCAGCGACGGCTGGCCTTCCTTGAAGTAGTGCAGGTAAACCCAACGCCGGGTCTTGCCGTCGACACCGGTGACCGGTGGGGTGGCGCTCCAGTCGGTTTCCTTGACCCCCGGCTCGAAGAAAATTACCCGCTGCAACTGCCCGACGATGTAATGGCGTGCCTTGAGCTCGTCGCACTGTGCGGGCAGCAGGTTGGCCGAGTCACGTCCGGGTGGCACCTCGGGCAGCAAGTGCCAGTCTTCCTCGCGTATCTCCACCATATGGTACAGGCCCGGGTAGGCGCCGTAGGCCATTTCCGCCAGGCGGAAGTCGGCGCCCTTGCCGGTGTGCGAAGGAATCAGGTCGTCGATGGTCACCGCATTGTGCGCGGCGGCCATGCGGCTCATCTGGATCAGCTCCGGCTCGCTGCCATAGAGCGGGTCGATATCGAAGCTGATGCGGTCGAAGTTGCCGTCTACGCTGGGCGTGAGCTCGCGGTCGCGAATACCGCCAGACAGCTTGATCGGCCCGGTGTGCAGGCCTTGAATGCCGATTTCCGACAGGCGCTTCCACAAGGCTTCATGGGCCAGGGCACCGAGCACCGAGCAGCCCTGTGGGGCGATGATGGCATCGGGGTAAACGGTCAGCCAGACCGAGGCGATTTCCGTGGCCCGGCGGGGCTGTGCCTCGGCGTAGGGTTGTTGCCACAGGCGCGACTGGCCTGAGTACAGGCTGGCGCGCTCCTGGGAAGCCTTGAGCATGGCGCGCGCTTCGAGCCATTTCACGTATGCAGGGTCGGGCTGGGTCATTTCGCGTCCTCTTTGCGTGTCGGCACCGGCTCAGGTTATGACGGCAGAGCGGTCGGATCGTTCGGCTGGGAGCCAGGGCCTGCACGAAATGCCTGGCACAGCGTGCTCAGCGCCGTGCAGCCCACTGCTGCGGTGCCAGGAAGGCGCCGTGGAAGTAATTGCGCAAAGCCTGCATCGCCGGGCTGAACGCCCGCTCGCGGTGCCAGGCCAGCCCCACGCTCATGGGCGCTACCGGGTCGCTGATGGTCACTGTTTCGATGCGCTTGCCCTCCAGCGACCATGGCCGGTGCACCAGGTCTGACAAGATCGCTACGCCACTGCCATTGGCGACCATGCTGCGCACCGCCTCCACCGAACTGGTGCGCACGCGCACGCTGGGCCGTTGCCCGGCCTGCTGCCAATAGCGCATGGCGCTTTGCTCGGCTTCGTCCACGGTCAACAAAATGAACGGCTCTGTGGCGACATCGGCCAGGCTCACGGCCGAGCGTTCGCACAGGGGGTGGTGCGCGGGCAGCCATAGGCGGCGCTCGGAGTTGAACAGCGTTTCTGAAACGATAGCCGGGTGGGTCAGGTTGGCGGTCAGCACCACCGCCATGTCGAAGCGCCCCTCCAGCAGCCCTTGCTCGATGGCACTGCGCTCCTGTTCGTAAAGTTCCAGGGTCACGTCGGGGTGCCAGTGCTCGAGGCGCTGCAAGTGGTGCGGCAGGAAGTAGCCGATTACCGTGTAGCTGGCTGCCAGGCGCAACAGGCCGCTGGCGCGTATGTCCGGCAACGGGCTGTTCAGCGCATCGTCGACGCTGCGCAGGATGACGTAGGCGCGGTTGAGGAAGTGCCGGCCGGCTTCGGTCAGGTTCATGCCCTGGGCGGAGCGCTGGAACAGCAGCACGCCGAGCATGGCCTCCAGCTCTTTGATTGCCGTGGTGACCGCCGACTGGGAAATATTGAGGTGGATGGCGGCCTGGGAGATCTGGCCGATTTCGGCAGTGGCGACAAAGTAGCGCACCTGGCGCAAGGTAAGTGACACGGCAGGCTCCAGGGGTATCTTTTTTTCCGAAGACACCCATTCTGTTTATAGATCTTCCCAAGGGGTAGGGGAGAATCTAACGTGGCTTGCATGCAGCCACAAGCGCCAGGGAGATACGGTCATGCAAGCAGTGGATTTCAACTCGGACATGGGCGAGGGCTTTGGCCCGTGGACCATTGGCGACGGCGTGGATAACGAGCTGATGGGTTACATCAGCAGCGCCAATATCGCCACCGGTTTTCATGCCGGCGACCCCGGCACCATGCGCCGTACGGTGGAGCGGGCCAAGGCCCTGGGGGTTGCCGTGGGGGCACACCCGGGGTTCCGCGACCTGGTCGGTTTCGGTCGCCGGCACATCAACGCATCGGCGCAGGAACTGGTCGACGACATGCTTTACCAGCTCGGGGCGCTGCGTGAAATCGCCCGGGCCCAGGGCGTGAGCCTGCAGCACATCAAACCCCACGGGGCGCTTTACATGCACCTGGCCCGTGACGAGCAAGCTGCACGCTTGCTGGTGGAAAACCTGCGGCTGATCGAACCCCAGTTATTGCTGTTCTGCATGCCCGGCTCGGTGATCTGCCGCATTGCCCAGGAGCTTGGCCAGCCGGTGGTGCGCGAGTTCTATGCCGACCGCGAGTACGACCTGAGCGGCTCGATCGTGTTCACCCGTAACGTAAGGGGCTACCAGCCTTTGGCGGTCGCCGAGCGTGTACTGCGGGCTTGCCGGCAAGGTGTGGTGCGCACCGTCGAGGGCCAGGACCTGGCCATCGAGTTCGATTCCATTTGCCTGCACAGTGACACGCCGGGCGCCCTCGACCTGGTCGAGGCCACGCGCAATGCGCTGGACCAGGCTGGCATCGTGGTGCGTGCACCGCGCTGACGCTGGCATCCGGCAGCCACAGGCCGGAGCCTGATCATGTTGTTTTCGCCTGCCTTTCTATAAAGATTTCAAGAAAAGGAACAGTCATGGCCGAATCGCTTGCTACAACGCCTATCCGCTACAGCTTCGGCGCCGACGAGCACCTGTTTGCCGAGGTCAGCGAGAGCATGTCGCTGGAAGCCTTCTTCAAAGGTATGGCCGTCACCCGTGCGATAGAGCGCCTGGCGCTGGACGGGGTGCTGGATGTGTGCCTGGCCAATGCGTCGTTCCAGGTGCGTTTCGACCCCGACCGCATCGCCCCCGATGCCCTGCTGGCAGCGGTGCGCGGTGCCGAAGCGCAGGCGGTGGCCGAGCGTTCGTTGCATACCCGCATCATCGAGATTCCGGTGCTGTACAACGACCCCTGGACCCACGAAACCTTGATGCGCTTCCGGGACCGCCACCAGGACCCGGCCAGCACCGACCTGGAGTACGCGGCCCGCATCAATGGCCTGGCCGATGTCGACGCGTTCATTGCCGCGCACAGCGGTGCACCGTGGTTCGTTTCCATGGTCGGCTTCGTCGCCGGCCTGCCGTTCATGTTCCAGATGGTCGAGCGCCAGCGCCAGTTGCAGGTGCCCAAGTACCTGCGGCCGCGTACCGACACGCCCCGCCTGACCCTGGGCCATGGCGGTTGTTTCGGTTGCATCTATTCGGTGCGCGGCGCGGGCGGTTATCAGATGTTCGGCGTCACCCCGGCACCGATCTACGACCCGCAACAGACCTTGAGCTACCTGAAGGAGCACATGGTGTTCTTCCGCCCAGGTGACATCGTGCAATTCAAACCCATCGACCGCCGCGCGTATGACCAGGCAGTGGCTGAGGTGGAGGAGGGCCGTTTCGACCTGCGCATTCGCCCGGTGGTGTTTTCCCTGGACGCATTCCTTGCCGACCCGGTCGGCTACCCCAAATCGCTGCAGGAGGTGCTGGCATGATCAAGGTACTCAAACCGGGCCTGGCGACCTCCGTGCAGGACCTGGGCCGCGAAGGCTATTACCACCTGGGCATTCCGCCATCTGGCGCGCTCGACCAGTATGCCCTGAGCGCAGCCAATTACCTGGTGGGCAACCCGCCGGGCGCTGCCGGCCTGGAATATGCGCTGGTCGGCCCTGAACTTGAGTTTCAGGCAGATGCGCTGGTGGCAGTGTGTGGTGCGCAGATGCCCGCCTTGCTCGATGGCCGCGAGCAGCGGCCCGACACGGCATTTGCCGTGCGCGCCGGGCAGGTGCTGCGTTTCAGCTTCCCGACGGCGGGGGCGCGGGCCTACCTGGCAGTGGCGGGGGGTATTGATGTGGCCGAGGTGCTGGGTAGCCGATCGACCTACGCGCTTGGGGCCTTGGGTGGCTTCCAGGGGCGCAAATTGTTGGCCGGTGACCTGTTGCCGGTCGGCACGCCCACCGGCACCGGCCGCGCCGGCGCAAGCCTGCCGATGGCACTGCGCCAGGCCCTGGGCGGCGAAGTGGTGCTGCGGGTGGTGCCGGGGTTGTATTTTCACCGGCTGACCGAAGCTGCTGCGCAAAGCTTCTTCACCGAAGCCTGGACGGTAGGCTCCGAGGCGGATCGCATCGGTTACCGCTACAAAGGCGGCAGTGCCTTGAGTTTCCAGCCACGGGAGCAACCGTTCGGTGCTGGTTCTGACCCTTCCAACATCGTCGACAGCTGCTACCCCATCGGCTCGATCCAGGTACCGGCCGGGCTGGAGCCTATCATCCTGCACCGGGATGCCGTATCGGGCGGCGGCTACGCCATGATTGGCACTGTGATCAGCGCCGACCTCGACCTTATCGGGCAGATGCAGCCGAATCAGCAGGCACGCTTTCTGAAAGTCAGCCTGGAGCAGGCACTGGAGGCACGCCGCTCTTACAAGAAGAAGCTGGCGTGCCTGGCCCGGTTGTTCAGCTGAACGGAGGACAACTTGCCGATGCGGGGGGGGCAAGGGTCGCCAACCCCGCCCGGCCATTTACGCGGGTTGCTGGGCCAAACCGTTACTGACGTTGCGCCCCAGCACCAGCACGGTGACGAAGCCACAGCCCACCAGGGCCGTGGCCAGGCTCAAGAGCACTGCGGTGCCCATGTGGTCCACCACTTGGCCGCCAAAGAACGAGCCTACGGCAATGATCACCTGGAACAAGGCCACGAACAGCGGCATGCCCCGCTCGACATCCTTGGGCGCGACCACGAACATCCAGATATTGGCGCAGGCCGGGAACGCGCCGAAGGCGAATCCCCACAGCGCAATCAGCATCGCCGCGCCGGTCAGGCCGGTGGCGAAGTACGGAAACAGCGCTGTGCTGGCGGCGATCAGCAGTGCCACCAGCATCAGCGAATGGCGCACACTGCGGTTGGCGGCGAAGCCGGCGAAGATATTGCCCATGAACCCGGCCACGCCATACAGCAGCAACAACGAGCCGATGGTCGGGCCGTCGAAGCCGGCGTTCTGTTTGAAGAACGGCGCTACATAGGTGTAGGCGGCAAAATGCGCCAGGCCAATCAACAGCACGGCGATCAGGCCAACACGCGCTTGCGGGTTGATGAACAGCGCCGGCAGGTCGCGCACACCAATGGCTTTTTCGGGCAACAGCCGCGGCAGCAGCAACACCTGCGCCAGGAGCACAGGCACGCCCACCAATGCAGTCACCAGGAAGGTCATTCGCCAGCCCATCAGGCCACTTAGCCAAGTGCCTACCGGCACGCCCACCACCGTCGCCAGGGTCACCCCGGCCATGATGATCGAGTTGGCCTTGGCCACGCCAACGCCCTCAGGGGCCAGGCGCCCGCTGAGGGCGATGGCAGTGGCCCAGAAGCCGCCGATGCTGACACCCAGCAGCACCCGGCCGAGCAGTAGCAGGCTGAAGTCGCCCGCATAGGCGACGATGCTGTTGGCGATGATCATGATCAGCGTCAGGCCGATCAGCAGGTAGCGCCGGTCCAGCGCGCCAACGCCCACGGAAATGGCCGGCGCGGCCAGCGCGGCCATGATGCCGGGCAGGGTGACCATCAGGCCGGCGAAGCCTGCACTGATACCCAGGTCGCTGGCGACATCGTTGAGAACGCCCACTGGCAGAAATTCGCTGGTGACCAGGGCGAAGGCGCCAATGGCGACCGAGAGGATCGCCAGCCACTGCTGGGTCACGCTCTGTTGATTATGTTCAGGACGGCCCCGTGAGGCCTGGCTGGCACTTGGCATGGTGGTGACTTCCAAGGAGGGATGACGCCTGTAGCAGGCGCGGGAGGGGGGATTGGCCGGGGATTATAGGGGTGGGTGTGGGCGGCCGACAGGCGAACGGCGTGATAGTGAACATCAGTGCCATCGATGAAACGCCGGGTGCAGAGCGGTTGCTGGCGAATGACGCCTCGGCGTGCAGACCGCTGACCCAAAATATTGCATGAGCCTTCTTGATGGTTTCACCTAGCGGTACTAATACTAAATCACGGCCGCAGAGGGATGATCATGCAAACACGCTTCGTTGTGGTTCCCGCAGTGCCGCTGAAAAAAGAGGTTCAGCCTCGGCGGCTTGGCTTTCCCGCTGCATTGGGCGAGGGTTACGACCTCTACGATACGCAAGACAAGGTGCGTTTGAGCCTGAACTTTGCCACCCGAGCCCAGGCGGAATTCGAGTGTGACTGTCGCAACCGCTGCCCGGATGCCGACGCTGCGGAGATCGCCGGCATGGTCTAGTCACGTACGGTGGGCCCTCACCAAGGGGTGAGGGTAGCGATCAGCCGTGCTTGCGCAGGGCGGCGACCAGTTCGGCCTTGGTCATGCTGGAGCGGCCTTTTATGGCTTTGCTGCGGGCTTCCTTCAGCAGGCTTTCCTTTGTCTGGCTTTCCAGTGAGCTGCCGGATGCGCGCGCGTGCCCGTGGCGGGTGTGTGCTGCCCGCCTAGCCGAATCGGCGCGGGCGGTTTTCTTCTCGCTGGCAGAGGTGCTGCTCCCCGAGCCGCCTTGCTTTTCACCGCCGCCGGATTGCTTGTTGACCGTGGCCCAGGCGCGCGCTTCGGCTTCCTCTTTGGCCAGGCCTTTATCCTCATAGGCGTGCTCGATGTGCTCGGCCTTGCGCTTCTGTTTTTCGGTGTACTTGCCTTTGTCGCCGCGTGGCATGGTGTTCACTCCTGCAGTTGTACCTGAACGGTGGAAACGCTCCCCGCCAGAGAGTGCCGGTCACTGGACGAGCGGCACCGCGGGGGCGCATCGACGACAACAGCCCCTGTGGGAGATTCTCTGGTTTCGGGCAAGGGTAGCCGCAGTATCTTCAGCGCCTGTGAGATCGAGCGCCGCCCGCGCGGCGCATCGCGAGCTGCGCTCGC